>JAKVAO010000004.1 GCA_022447685.1 Candidatus Caenarcanales bacterium
GATAGGTAAAATCCGTTGCCAAACTACATTTGGAGCTATTACAGATAAATCTTTAGTTAGATTGGGGATCTTGATTTCTTCAAAACCCTGATCCTCTGGCTTAAATACTTGCTTGCGCTTCCTGCATAACTGCAAACCATATTTTTTGATAACCCTCGCTATGACACTCCTTGCTCGTTTTAAAAGTATACACAAGCGATCTACTCCATAATTTGGATGCTGAGTTTTTGCTTCCAGTATCTGCTCTTTTAACTTTTGATCTTTTATCTCTTGTTTGCTTTCTTTAGATTTACTACGACTTATACCCAGATAGTTACAAGCTTTACGTTCACTTAAATCCTTTTTAAGGCGTTCTCTAACTTTCTTTTTTTTTCTTTATCTAGCTCTAGCATTGTCTCTGCTAGCACCAACTTTAATTCTTGATTTTCTTTTATTAAACGAGCTTGAGATAGATTACTATGACCCTTCATACTGTCTTTACCTATGTGATAGTGAATTGTCTTTACTACTACATCATACTCTTTTGCTAAATCACTTACCCTTTCACCTGATTCTACACGCTTCTTTATAGTTTCTATATCTTCTTTACTTAATTTCTTATTGGACATTAATTACCTCAATTTCTTTTCACTTATTGGTATATTTTATCGAGGGGGAGCCACCATCACTCTCATAAGTCTTAAAACCTTGTCTCTACCAACCTGAAAGCCTTCTGATAGCAAATTTTGCCATAAGTTCCTATAACCATAAGCTGGATGCTTAGTAAAAATCTCATCAATTTTATTCATCAAAATCTGATCTTCTACTTTGACTCTTGCTTGGTAATAGAGGTTTTGACGGCATAGACCTAAGATTTGACATTGCTTTCGCAAAGAAAGATCTTTACTACCTCTTTCAATCAAGTCCATTTTGATCTCCAAGTCCAGCTTCTTTAAGTTTTTTTTTCGCCCAGTTTAACTCAACTGTTAAACTTCCAATCTGTTTTAAAAAGTCTTCTTCCCTTTTATTCTGAGACTTCTCCAGTTCTTTCAAACGCTCTTCTGCAGAACTATTCCTGAAAACTTGTTCACAAGACTTAAGAAATTGTACTTTCCAAGTTGATATGCGGTTTGGATGAAGCCTGTGTTTGACTGCGATTTCACTAATTGTATTATCTTCTCGCAAAACTTCTAAAACTATCTTTTTTTTAAATTCTGCACTATATGGAGTTCCTTTCGGCATAAGATTTCCTTTTTTACTTTTCTCATATTCTCACACCTTCTGATATACGTATTTACTGGCCTGGATTTCTCAGTCCACTACAAATAGCAGAGTACTTCATGAATCTGTTTATCGGTAAAGAATCATATAGCCAAAATCAACTAAACTCAGCCATCAATACTTTCGATACAAACTTTGATATCAACAATGACTCACAAGCTAGAAATGGTTTAAGAGATCTACTGAGATTCATAATTATAATGCCTGAGTCACAACTGAATTAAAATTCATAAATCCACGAAAGAAGGAGGAACACAATGAAAAAAGACAATGAAGAACGGCGGTGCTAATCATCCGCCTATGACTAAAATAAACCTACATTGTGAACTTCACCCCCACTTCTGTGGGGGTTGTTTTTTAGACTAAAAAACCTATAAAGAATAATTATTTTAAAGCCAAAATACTAGGACAACTAAGTCAAATCTGCGTATAAAAATATAGTGCTAAGAGGAATTTACGCTTCTGGTAGTGCTATGAAAATGCAGGGAATTCAACAAGAAATCCTAGCTGATAACCTTGCAAACATCAACACCAGCGGCTACAAAACAGAGAATATAAGTTTTAGAAGCTTCGTACCGAGAGTTGTCAGAGGTGATGATGACCAAGTACTTGGAGTTATGAACAATGGTGTAAACGTTCACACCACTAACTATAACTTTGAGCAAGGACCACTAAGAATAACTGAAAACCCCTTAGATATTGCTATTACTGGAACTGGTTTCTTTCCTGTTGAGTTACCCGATGGTGACATACAATACACCAGAAATGGACACTTTACCATAGATAGAGAAGGCTTTGTTACTACTCTTCATGGTGATAAACTCCTAGACGAAGGGCTTGCACCAATAGTCATAGATATCAGCAGTAGTAAAGATATCACTGTTACCAAAGACGGTACTTTTCTAATAGATGGACAAGCAATGACGCGGCTCTCTACATTTAACTTCCCACAGGGGGCAGGTATAGTAAGAATGACCGGGGATAAATATGACCTAGGAGATGATAATATGACCATGAATAATGGTGTTGTCATGATTCAAAGTAACGCTGATTTGTTTCACCAAGGGTTTCTTGAAGATTCCAATGTAAGCGCTGTAAAAATGTCTACAGAAATGATAAAAACCATGAGAAGCTATGAGGCGAATCAAAAAGTTATGAAATCTCAGGTTGATACTTTGAGATTGATTATGGATATTGGTAGAATTTAAAAGCCTACCATGCAGAAATTAATAAATTTATTTAGCAAGTCTAAAGAACTTGACATCAAAACCGAAGTTTTATCGGGCTTAACTGTTGCTATCGCCTTGATTCCTGAAGCTGTGGCTTTTGCCTTCATTGCTGGCTTATCACCTCTAACTGGACTTTATGCAGCCTTCGTTATGGGTTTTGTTACTTCTATCTTCGGTGGACGCCCAGGTATGATTTCTGGCGCAACAGGAGCTGTAGCAGTAGTATTAGTTGCACTCGCTAAAAGCCATGGAGTTGAATATATCTTCGCAACTGTAGTACTAGCTGGAATTTTACAGATGCTTGCAGGAATATTTAAACTTGGTAAATTCATGCGCTTAGTGCCACACCCAGTAATTTTCGGATTCGTAAATGGGCTTGCCATCATTATTTTCATGTCGCAGTTAGATCAATTCAAAAACGAAACTGGTGACTGGCTTTCAGGTATATCTATGTACACTATGCTGATTTTAGTCGGAATAACTATGCTAATAATTTGGCTATTACCAAAATTAACTAAAATCATCCCTTCCTCTCTTGCAGCTATACTAGCGATATTTGGATTAGTGTCAGTCTTCGGTATTGAAACCAAAACGGTTGGTGACATAGCTTCTATTCAGGGAGGTTTCCCACCTTTTCATCTTCCATTAGTACCATTTAACTTAGAAACAGTATCATTGATTTTCCCTTACGCCCTGATCATGGCTGGAGTTGGGCTCATAGAAAGTTTACTTACCTTAAATATCATTGATGAAATCACAGAAACTAGAGGACACGGTAATAGAGAAGCTTTCGCTCAAGGTCTTGCCAACTGTATCTCTGGTATTTTTTCAGGCATGGGTGGCTGTGCCATGATTGGACAAAGTTTAATCAATATCTCTTCAGGTGCAAGAGCAAGGCTATCTGGAATAATAGCTTCTGTGATGTTACTTGTCTTTATTATGTTTGGTGCAGGACTAGTGGAACAATTACCAATAGCAGCACTTACAGGTTTAATGATCATGGTTTCCATAGGAACTTTCGAGTGGGCAAGTCTTAAGACCATCAATAAAATGCCTAAATCAGATATAACGATTATGGTGCTAGTAACTCTGGTAACAGCAGTATTACACAACTTAGCCTTAGCTGTGCTCACTGGAGTTATCATTGCCGCCTTAGTTTTCGCTTGGGATAACGCAAAAAGAATCAGAGCAAGAAAATATCTAGATGATAATGGAGTTAAACACTACGAAATCTACGGTCCATTATTCTTCGCATCTACAACGCTATTTGGTGAGAAGTTTGATGTACTCAATGATCCTACAGAAGTAATTATAGATTTTGCAGAAAGTAGAATCGTTGATATGTCAGCTATCGAAGCCCTCAACAAAATCACTGAACGTTATAGAAAAGTAGGTAAGAACGTTCATCTAAAACACCTCAGTTCTGACTGCCTAATGCTACTTAAAAACGCTGAAAAAATCATTGATGTCAATGTTCTTGAGGATCCAACCTATAAAGTTGTAGTCGATGAACTCTAAGCTTACTGCTTAAGCTATCCTTATAATATATGTCAAAAAAAGCAATATTTGCAGGTGGTTGTTTCTGGTGTACTGAAAGTACCTTCGCCAAAATCCAAGGAGTCCTAGAAGTCTATCCCGGATACATAGGTGACGAAGCTTACAATGCAAACTACGAAGCTGTTTCATCTGGAATAACTAAGCACTATGAAGCTATAGAAGTAATTTATGATGAAAATCAAATCAGCTACGAGAACTTATTAGATGCCTTCTGGCGTGAGATCGATCCAACTGATCCATATGGACAATTCGCAGATAAAGGACCTCAATACAAAAGCGCAATATTTTATTTAGATGAAGAGCAAAAAGAATTAGCTGAAAAATCTAAGCAGGATTTGGAGGATTCTAAAAAGTTCGATAAAGCTATAGCGACTGAAATTATCCAAGCCAAAGACTTCTATATTGCTGAAGAATACCACTGTGAGTACTATAAAAAGAATGCAATGCACTATGAAATGTACCGTAAAGGATCGGGGCGTTCAGATTTTCTTGCAAAAACATGGGGAAATAACTGTAAAATATAATTCATGCAAAGAAGCATTTTTCTTTTCCTAGTTTTGGCTTTTATAAGTTTTGCTTGCACGCAAAAAAAGTCAGCAGATAATGGGACTATAAGTTTAAATTCTCCTAATGGTGAAATCGTTTTGGATTTTAAACTTTGTGATATTAAATCTCCAATATATAGTGTTAAATTCCAGGATAAAGAAATTATCAGTTCCTCTAACCTTGGCTTTGAATTCAAGAATCAGCCAGACTTACTTGAAGGTTTCAAAGTTATAGATACTGTAGAGAACTCATTTAAAGAAACTTGGGAACCTCTATGGGGGCAAGAATCTAGCATCAAAAACGAATTCAATGAACTTATAGTTAAGCTTGAAGAAGAGAAAGCACCGAATAGAAAAATCAATATACACTTCAAAGCCTTCAATGATGGTATTGCATTCAGATATGAAGTACCAGAACAAGAAAATCTAAAAGATTTCATTATCATCGACGAGAAAACTACTTTTAACTTTACTGAAGACCATACTGCTTGGTGGATACCTAGTGATTATGATACTTATGAATTCATTCACAATGAATCTCCAATTTCACAAATCCCAGAAGCTACAAAAAACAGTCAGCATGGACACTCAAGACAAGATCACTGGAAAGGTGCAAATACACCAATCACCATGCAAAGCCCTGATAAAGATTACTGTATAGCAATCCACGAAGCGAACCTTCAGAACTATGCTGGTATGACCTTGATACCAGTAAAAGATTCTCCTTACTCTGACTTCTCTTTTGAAGCTGATTTAGTACCGTGGGATAATGGCGACAAAGTTAGAGCTTCTGCTCCACTAAAAAGTCCTTGGAGAACTATTCTCATAACTAAAACTCCTGAAGAATTATTAAAATCAAGAATGATTCTAAACTTAAATGAACCTAACAAAATAACAGATACAAGCTTCATTAAACCACTTAAATATATTGGAATTTGGTGGTCTATGCATTTAGGTATTGCAACTTGGGGACAAAATGGCCGCCACGACGCCAATACTGAAAATACTAAAAAACATATTGAATTTGCCAAAAAACATAACTTCAATGGAGTACTAGTAGAAGGCTGGAACCAAGGTTGGGAACAGTGGTATCAAGATGATAACTTCGATTATGTAACCCCATACGATGATTTTGATTTAGCAGCAGTTAGCAAGTTTGCTGAAGCAAAAGATGTTGAGTTAATCGGACACTGTGAAACTGGTGGTCAATTCGAAGGTTTCGAGAAGCGCTTAGAAGAAGCATTCAGTCTCTATGAAAACAATGGAATAAATGCTGTTAAAACAGGGTATGCAGGGACACCATTTGGTGAAGGCAAAAAACCTTATTTCCATCACGGTCAGAGAATGGTAGAGCACTACAACAAAGTTCTTAAAGCTGCAGCTGAACATAAAATTACATTAGATGTTCATGAACCAATTAAACCAACTGGACTTGCAAGAACTTACCCTAACCTTATGAGCCATGAAGGGGTAAGAGGTATGGAATGGAATTCATGGAGTGATGGTAATCCTCCTTTCCATACTTGCTCATTACCGTTCACTAGAGGTCTTGCTGGACCAATAGATTACACACCAGGAATCTTTGATTTAGATTTTAGTGAAAACCCTCTACCTACTAGAAAGCTCTGGAATAAAATCGGTGGTTTGGATAACCCAGGTGGCATGCATAGCACCCTTGCAAGGCAACTTGCACTCTATGTAGTACTCTATAGCCCACTTCAAATGGCTTCTGATTTATTAGAACACTATGAAAATCATCCAGCTTTCGAGTTTATCGAGAAAGTTCCAGTGGATTGGTCAGAGACAGAAATAGTTGATGCTGAAATCGGTGATTACCTAGTAACAGCTAGAAAGGCTAAAGATTCTGAGAACTGGTATCTAGGAGCTATTACTAATGAAGAAGCACGCACTATAACTATAAAATTAGATTTCTTAGATACTGATAAAACTTACCAAGCTAAAATCTTCCAAGATACAGCTGATGCACACTATGAAAATAATCAAGAAGCATATGAAATTATCAGCAAGGAGCTAAGCGCTAATGATGAATTAGAACTTAAGCTAGCAGCTGGTGGTGGAACTGCAATTATTTTTGAGAGTCCATAAGTGCTGACTGAAAACTAGGCAAAGCTCTTAAACTAGAAATCACTACAGTAAGTAGAACTAAGTACTCAGTTAGATTGAGAGGACTTGCTAGATTAAACAAAGCTGGCTGCCAGGCTAGGAAAATAAAAATAACTACTTTCAAAACTCCGTAGAAAGCCCGCATAAAACGACTTGAACGAAGAAAACTGTTCCCAAGTGGTTTAGAAGACTTTAGCCTTAGTAAGTCTACAGCAAAACCTCTAGTGATAAAGAAAACAAAAACCCACAGGGCTAAAGTTTTCAAAAAGAAAACATAAAAAATCAAATATATATTCTCAACTACACGATCACAAAATATATCAAATTTAGCTCCAAACTCTGTCTCCTGCTTTAAAGCCCTAGCTACGACACCATCAAGTCCATCCAAAGCAATTACCAGAATCACTGATATAGAGAAAAAGAACCTGACTGTGACTGAACTAATATGAGCTGATTCACTAGAAACATTTAGAGCTTGAAAGCAAACAATACAAAAAACTAAAGCAAGTAAAACTCGAAAAACACAAATAATATTCGGAACATTGAAATATTTAAGCACTAGGAAATTTTAGCAAGAGAAATCGAAACAAGAAAAAGTGATACCATTTAATTTCGGAGCATCAATACTATCTTAAATTTCAATCAATCCTCAAGTAATCCAAGCAATAATCATCAAGTTCAAGCAAAACTTGGAGATTTAGCAGATAAAAATATCCTCTTAAACCAAAGATTAAATCAGGGAATTCAAGAAAAACAAGTTCAAGCAACCAATCAAAGTGCAAATATACAAAGTATAAGTAGTAACAGAAATATTAATGCAGATCTAGCTCCTAGTCCTAAAGAAATAGAGATTATAGAAAATCTAATAATCCCCAACGTAAATAAATTTAAAGAACACAATCTTCCTGAAATGCAAATGCACTGGGAAGGTACTAAAAAGAAACAAGGTCCTCTAGCACTAGAACCTCGAAAACAAGAAGAAATCAAAGCAGCAATATCCAAAGAATCACAGCAAAGCTCAGGTATATTTAATTTATTCAACAAAAAAGAAAATTCACTTAACTATGAAGAAGCTGGAGAGAAGAAGGCTCTAGAAGTACTTGAGCTCGGTAGTACCGCTGTAATTTTAGGTGTCAAAGACTCAGAAACAGGTAACTATGAAAAAGTAATAAGAGTAGATAGTAATTTTCCACCTAATGTCCCTATCACCCAACATCTAGAACACTCTTATCAAAGCCTAGAGTCTCTTCAAGGAAGCCCATACGTAATTCGTGCTTCTGAAACCACACAAGTACAAGACAAAAATGGCAATATCAGCTTTATCTCAGGCGTTGAATACTTAGACAGTGACAAATGGGCGAACTTCGATAAGAATCTTGAGGTCTCTGAAGCTAGGGAAAATACTAATATGAGTAAAGCAGAATTAGTTCAGTCTCTAAAAACAGTTCAGGGACTACTTACAGCTAGTCAAGGAATTTATCAACAGGGAGCAAGCCTTACTAACACTAAAGAATTTAAGGTTAATACTGAAACAGATCAAGCTATTTATGCACATCCAGGTGGGCTTAAAAAGCCAGTAGACAGTGTCACAGGCGCAATTCTAGGATCTGTACCATTACTAAATCTGAATAATGAATACCAATATGCTAACTATCTTGCAAGAGCAGATGAGCAGAATCTAAGCCCAGAGGATAGAAATTCTAAAACAGCAGCTATAGCAAATGCTGTCCGTAATCAACAACAAATACCGATTTTCGCAACTATGATTGGCTTGGAGCAATCTATTACTGGAAAGTGGCATTATGGAAACGCTCTAAAAAAACCAATACCTAAAGCAATCACTAAAAAAGATACTTTAATTCAAAAATCACTCTCAGTAAATAACACTTACAATATGAGTTTGGAAAAATACCGCAAACAATTCCAACAAAAATACGCAAGAGACATTGACCAAAACGCTCACCATGAAAACTTCAAAGCAATTCTAAAAAAATTACCTGAAAAGCTTGTACAAAATTCCCAACAAAATAAAGAATTACGCAACGAAATAGCAAATCTCGTAAATGATCTTACTAGTCTTAAGAAAACCAATCCAGGAATGACTGAAAAAGAAGCTTTAAAAAACCCTGAAGGCTATCAATATCGCCTAAGATCTGAAGATGATTCAAAAACAGATAAAGAATATAATCCAAGGAAAGAGCAAACTGAAGAAGTTAAGGATCCACTGAAAAACGTCTAAAGTAACATTTTTCAACCCTTACCGAGGAATAAATCCTAGCTCAGGGAGCGGATCCTTAATATTCTTTATCAGGCAGTCGCCACTCAAAACTTCGTTTTGCAGTGCCTCCTTAACTTTACAAATGTTCAGCGAAGAATAGCTAATATTATTGAGAAGCTAAATCAACCATAAATATGCAGTAAAACTTCAGATTTAAATCGTAAATGTGCAGTAGAACTTCAGATTTATGGGTATAATAAGAATATGGACTATATTAAACGAGTAATTAAATTACCGAAGAAATATAGTTTTTTCCTTTTTGGACCGAGACAAGTAGGTAAAAGTACTCTTCTAAAGAAATATTTTTCTGAGACTGAGAGTATGAAATATGATCTATTAGACTTTTCACTACTAAGGAAATTAGAAAAGGATCCCAGTATATTTTTTAATGAAGTAGAGTCAAGAGCTAAAAAAATAAAATATGTTTTAGTTGATGAAGTACAAAAACTCCCTTGGATACTAGATGAAGTTCATAGAGTGATTGAGAATAGTGAAAATCCACCTTATTTTATACTCACAGGTTCAAGTTCACGCAAACTAAAACAATCTCAAGCCAATCTTCTAGCTGGCAGGGCAATATCAAAATTTCTATTTCCATTTATCTATGAAGAACTGCACAATTTTAATTTAAATGAAATCTTGCAATTCGGTTCTCTACCTAATGTTTATCTTCAGGAGGACAAAAATATTAAATACGAAATCCTGAAATCATATACCAACACATATATAAAAGAAGAGATTAAAGAAGAAGCTCTGGTTAGAAATCTCAATGCTTTCAATGAATTTTTATACTTTGCTGCTGAAGAGAATGGCAATCTAATAAATTACAGCAATATAGCTCAAGATACTGGAGTTAGTTTAAATACGATTAAGGAATATTATCAAATACTCATGGATACATTAATGGGTTTTATGCTCATGCCAATCAGAAAGTCAGTCAGGCAACAAATAGCAAGAAGCCCAAAGTTCTATTTTTTTGATACTGGAGTTCAAAGAGCTTTAAGCAACAAACTACAAGTAGCACTAGTCCAAAAAACCAAAGAATACGGTAAAGCTTTTGAGCACTGGCTTATAAAAGAAATCATCTATAAATCTAAGTACAACAATAAAGACTATAAGTTTTCTTTCTATAGAGTAAATGAAAATATTGAAGTTGATTTAGTAATTGAAAAGCCAGATGGAGAAATACTTGCTATAGAAATCAAAGCAAATAATAACCCTAAAGCAGAAAAATTGAAAGGTTTAAAATCATTTAATAAAATTTTCCCTGAAGCAAAGCTAATATGCTCCTGTCTTACAGACAAAATCCAAGAGATAAATAAAGATAATTATAAAATTACTATAATTCCATGGCGAGATCTTCTTGAACTTATATGATCTGTTATTATCTTGGATATGGTAACGAATCCTCCTCCTAGTCTTCCTCCTCAAAATGCAGCTTTAGTTAAATTTACCGATACTAATATTGAGAATAGAGTTCCACCCAATGCTAATCAGGCAATGAATCAAACTAAAGATAAAGATGGAAGGAATCCAATTGATTTAATTTTGGCACAAAAACAAATAAATAATAATTCAGATTCAATGAGACCAGAAGATGTAGTTAAAAGACAAATCAACACAAGTATCAAAAATTATGAAGATCTAGAAAGAGTTATCAATGAGACACCAAATGTTATTGACACTGAGACTCAAAAAGCATTAGGACAACTTATCACTAATCTAACAGTCTTAAGAGACAATATAGATATTCCTTCTATAACAGAAAATCAAGAATCTCAAAGTCTGTTATCAAATATTGAACTAATGTCAGGAGCTTTAAATATCTTTAACAGTCAAAGAGCATACATTACTAATAACGATAATACTAATAGACCTGATAACTTAGAAGAGAGAACTCAAGTTTTGAACACTTTAAAACAAAATCTCCCAATAGTCATCAACACACAATTAACTAATAGCCAAAAACTTATAAGTACAGCTGTACTAAAACCACAATATGAGAGTATCATGAATAATTTTGATTCAGCAATTAAGCAACTTCAAAACAACCCTGAAGCTAGTTCAATACTAAAAAATGCCCAAACTGATCTAAATTTATTTAAAGAAATACTAGGCACAGGTGGAGCAAGTTCTGAATCCGTCATAAATAAGACTTTAACTCTTAATCAAGAACTCACTGATTTAAATAATCAACTCAAAGACGGAACTGTTGAAGATTTCGGTCTCAATAATGTTGTGGGTTTTATCGCAAAACTAAGTGATGATCTAGTAGTTGAAGGTAAAGCACTCGATATACAAGAGGATTTACAAAATATACAAAATTAAAGAGCACAAGAATTAAAAAAAGCAGCCTGGCAAGACCTAATTAAAGCAAGAACATTTGAAACAATACCACCACAACAAGCCCTACAAGGGGGAAATAATACTGGTATTAACCCTGCACTACTCCTTCAAATCAGAAATCAATTTCTAAATAATTAAAACCCTAAGCCTTCAAATCAGGTCTCAAATTAGCAGCCTCACCAAGGTAAACATGCTTAACCTCAGCTTGCTCCACTGGCAAATTACACTGAACTAATAAACGCACACATCTAGCGAGCATGCCATCTATCTGCGGCTCCTGAGATGTGAAAAAAGGTATATGCTGCCAGCCCATACCCTGACGTATAGCTGATGACGCATTCAAAGAAGTTAAATCAGAAGTCATAGTCAGAAACAGCATAACAATATCAGCTTCAGGCTTGATATTGTTCTTCTCTATAATCTGCTTGATCATTTCAAGTGACGCAGCTTTAATTTCTTCAGCACTATCAACATTGACAGTGGTAGCTCCACGAATTGCAACTAATCCCATGAATACTAAGTTTAGCAGGTAGTATCTGAATAATTGTAGAAGAGTTCAAATTCAAGATAAAATTTGCTATTATCTTAAAATTATGATTTCTAATTCAGGGCAACCGCAAAGTCGTCTTAGCTATTTTGGAAAAGAATATCTTGTAAGTACTGATTACTAGAAGCCGCTTTAACTCTTCGTGTTTTAAGACTTTTCTTCGACTCAGAATCTTTTTTAAGTAAATTTAAAGCAATTTTTCTAGCCATAGCAAGGTTTTGTGGAGCATTATCCTTTCTTACTCTTGATTCATCTTCTCTAAAAACAACATCTAAAATACAATGTAAGTTGTTTTCTATGTTCCAATGAGATCTAACAATATTCAGCAACTCTTCTGCAGAAAGGTTTAAGCTCGTTATGTAATATCTTCTTTGGCTGGTTTCTTTTTTTGTTTTTACATCATATTTTTGAGATTCAACAACAAATACCGTTTTTAAATCTTTCCAAGCTGTAATATTATCAAAAAGTTTTTCTTTAATATCCCACTCCGTGAGAGGGACTGTGTAACATAGAAGTTTTTCAATTCTTCCATGATCTTTCTCAAATTTAGTTTCAAAAAAATCATACTCTCTTTTAAAACCTTCTTCTATTCCTTTATCTAAAAAGCTTTTTACATTTTTATGGAACAAGCCTTGATTACCTTTTAAAGCTAAAACATAATCAGCTTTTGCTTTTCTAATATCTTTTGCTATTTCTTTTTGACAGCCCATTGCATCGATAGTTACTATCTTCTTATTCAAGTCTAAAAGCCTTATCAGTTCAGGAATTGCTGTAATTTCATTACTCTTTTTGTCTACTGCCACTTGTCCAAGACTCAAGCCATTACTACAACACCAAACATTTACTAAGTGCAAGGCTGACTTTTTTGAGCTATTTTCATATGAAGATCTCAATGTTTTACCATCAATAGCTACTATTGCTCCTTCTGTGATAGTTGCAAGCGCTTGTGACCAAGCAGTAAAACAGTTAGCAAATTCCTTTGGATTTATTTCTGCAAAAACTCTTTCAAAAGTATCATGGGACGGGATGCCGTGTTTTAAATCTAAAAAAGTTCTTAACCAATCTTCTTTCGCTTCACATATTGCTACTATTTCCTCCCAGTCATCAGTTTTACAGATACTTCCGACTATCGCTAAGAGAATTATTTCTAGCAAATCGTGACGTTTTCCACGAGAATCACGAGGATCTTCTAGCTCATTAAAATATTCTTCTACTAAACTTTTACTTACTTTCACAACTCTATTAAGTCATGAATACTGGCTATTGGCCAGACTTACATTCGTATTAGACGACTTTGCGGTTGCCCTGATTTCTAATTACACTCCACCCTCAAGTACTATAAGTTTCAATTACAACAACACAAATCAGACTTTAGTTAAGACTATTGATTATAAAGAGCCGGAACTTAATATACCTGGATCTGATGCTAGTCAGAAAATGAAAGCAACAGAAAATGATAATAGAAACAATCATACCCTGACAACAAAACTTAATGCTATTCCAACAAATATAGAAAACACTGAAAACCTAGTAGCAATAAAAGTACCAGACAACTTTAATATGCAGCAATTTGAAAATATAGGTAGAGAATTGTCAGAAGAACTTAATATTCAAATTGAAAAACCTGAAGAGCAAGCTCCAGATCTAAGTGATTTCATTGACATGAAAGAAATTAATCAATTTAACAACAATGATACACAAGGAAAAACAGATACACTTCTTAAAACCTTTACAGAAGTAAGAAACTTTTTAAACAAGCCAGAAACTAATATATTTGGAAAAGTAGTTATAGATACAATGCTAGACAGCCTCTCAAAACTAGTAAAGGAAAATTATGATCAAGTAATTAAGAACGAGACTAACAATAACTCCAAGGATAATTTTAATAAACTATTTTTACAATTAAGAGTACTTAAAGTGATTTTAGAAAAGCAAAACACAATTAATAATCTAAATCCCCCAGGACATGACCGACACGACCAAATCGCAGCAGAAGGCAGAGATATTATTCATACATACGTTGGAAAAATAATTAACCAGACCAATACAATACTTCCAGAAGACCAACAAATGGACTTATAAATTATCTAACAACCAAAAACTCAGCTATTAATGCATTAAAATCATCAGCAAAGTCATTGTATGCACTAACGAAGCCTATGGTATGCTTACTTCCAAAAAATTCTTCCATAGCTTCACAGAAGTAAGCATCATCGAAATCACTGTATTCAGTGTTAATAATAATATCTAAAGTATCCTCATAGGCGCCTGGATCGAAATCCAATAATTTTTTTCTAAATTTGAAAAACTCCGCTACTGAATTCTGAATATATTCTTTACTCAATCTCGAATAATCTTCACGAGTAAGATCATTAAATCTTGATTTCATATCAATAGTCGCAGCGATTAACTGATTAATTCTACCTCTGATGTATAAATCTTTGAGAGATAAAATTTCTAAGCAATATACTTTTAATTTCTTGCCCTTCATATCATCTTATATCGACAGATCTATGCTTTCGCAAACTAGAGGGAAGGTACTATATTTAATTTTTATATTCATAAAAAATCAGTCTTTCATACCACTAAATAAAGATATGCTATTCATTTGAACCGATTTTGCGTCACTGAAAGAATACAGCAAATTTGCTACTATAACTAAGATGGAAACGAAAATGCAGCATCAAACACCGTGGGGAGCTTGGGAAGTTTTGGATGATGCTGAATCGCATAAAGTTAAGAAAGTCACGATTAAACCTGGTCACAGACTAAGTTACCAGAAGCATTTTAAAAGAGAAGAGAATTGGTTTATAGTTCAAGGTAAAGCCAAAGTCACTCTAAATGATGAAGAGCATACTCTCAGCACAGGCGAATTTATCCATATTCCATTTGAAGCTTTACACCGAATCGAAAACATTGATGACACCATTGAACTCATATTTATTGAAATTCAGAGAGGTTCTTACTTCGGAGAGGACGACATAGTACGTGTGTCTGATGATTACGGTAGAGATTAGGGTATAATCTCTAGGTATGGCAGAAAAAAAAGGAAATTTCTTCTTCACTTCAGAATCAGTAAGTGAAGGTCACCCAGATAAGATTTGTGATCAAATCTCAGACGCAGTCTTGGACGCGATTTTATCGAAAGACCAGACGGCGAGGGTTGCCTGTGAAACATTTTGTACTACTGGACTTGTAGTTGTAGGTGGTGAAATCACAACTAATTGCTACGCTCCAGTAAATGAGATCGCAAGAGACAAAATTAGAGAAATTGGTTACTCAGGAAAAATGGGCGGCGGTTTCGACGCTGATAACTGTTCTGTAATGGTAACTTTAGACCAACAATCAGCTGATATCTGTGCAGGTGTTGATAAATCACTAGAAACTAGAGACAGCGATGAAGAAGATACTGGTGCTGGTGACCAAGGAATTATGTTTGGCTTTGCTTGTAATGAAACTTCAGAGTACATGCCGCTTGCAATTAATCTTTCACACGCGATAGTGAAACAATTAGCTGATGTCAGAAAAAATCACCCTGATATCAACTATCTAAGACCTGACTCTAAGTCTCAAGTAACTATAGAGTATAGAGACGGTGTAGCTGCAAGAATAGAAGCTATAGTAGTTTCCACACAGCACGATCCAGAAGTTAAGGGTGAAACAGAAAACTCTAAAATCCAAGAAATTATTGCACAGGATATTAGAAAACTAGTTATAGACAAAGTCCTAAAAGACGCACCAGTTAAAATTGATGATAAAACCAAACTCTACTTCAATCCATCAGGAAGATTCGTAATCGGTGGACCACAAGGTGACGCTGGTCTTACTGGTAGAAAAATTATAGTAGATACCTACGGTGGCTATGCCCGTCATGGTGGTGGTGCTTTCTCAGGAAAAGACCCAACCAAAGTAGATAGATCCGCTGCTTATGCAGCACGCCATGCAGCGAAAAATATAGTAGCTGCTGGTTTAGCTGAACAATGTGAAATTCAACTTTCTTATGCTATTGGTGTAGCCAAGCCTACAAGCATTTACGTAAACACGTTCACAACTAGTGAACATTCTGACGAGAAACTTGTTCAAATTATCGAACAAGTTTTCGATTTCAGACCTAAAAAGATCATTGAGAACTTCGATTTACTGTGGATGCCAGCTAAAAGAAATGGTAGGTTCTATCAAGAAACAGCTAAATATGGTCACTTCGGTAGAGATGATTTAGATTTGCCTTGGGAAAGACTTGATAAAGTTGATGAAATTAAGAAAGTTCTTGAAAGTGCTTGTGTGGCTTAAGTAGCTCTTTATAATAAAATTATTAACAATAGGAAAATCTTTAAAATAAGAAGATAAGATTTTCTGAATGATACCTAGCAGCTCTGGTGATAAATTTGATAAAGTTCAGCCTTCAAGTACTTCTAACGCAATAACGAGAAAGCAACAAGGAAACGAAGTCAGTGAAATAAAGAACCAAGATTCTAATGTATTTTCTGCTAAAGGGAATCAAGAACCACTTACTATAGATTTTAATGAAAGACCCCTAAGTGAAGAAGAACAAAAAATTCTTGCTTTAGTCCCAGAGAACCTAAGAGCCCCAGTCTTATACTTCATGCTTCATTTAGATGAAAAAGAAGGCAAAGCTGCGATATTAAATAATTTAAGTCAGAATCTAAATCCTGCTTTCTTACTAGCTCAAATGAATGGTCAAGACGAAAGTGTATCTTATGCTATGCCTGAGTATCAAAGCAGAGCAAATTATCTGGAAACAAATGATAATAATACAGCTGCCTACTCACAAGCTAAAACAAGACAGAAAAGAACCTTAGTAGAAAATCTATCAAACTTATCAACTGATAATTTAGCTGAACTTGAAGAAATTACCGCTGCTTTAGTGCAAAGTGCTAAAGAAAATCAAAATATTCAAATCAGCCCAGAAGCTGTGCAATTATTAGAAAATATTAAACCGGAAATCAGTCTTTTAAGTCCACAGGAAAGACAAGAGTTTTTCTCTGCCATGTACTTCATTAAAGATGCTGTTGCCAGTAATATAATTAGAGAAGAGGATGAGGGAAAATTTATACCAAACCAAGAGAACAATATGTTTGATCCACAAGATAGTATTCTTGAGATAAATCGTCTGAAAACAATGCAAGCAGACTTAAATACAATGCAACAGCTCGGAATAATAAATGATCAAAATCTCTACAAAACCATAAAAAATAATCTTAGCCGCCAAGCCAAAAATCTAGGTCAACACAATATGGTTCACAAAGCTTTAATTACAATTGCTGCTATCAATGCCTTACAGGGTAAAGATTTTCAAATAAACTCTGATTTCATCAGCAAAGAAGAGCAGGGAAGATTTATACACGCAAATACTTTAGACGCAACAGTAATTTCACAAGAAGCTAAACAATATATGTCAAGCAATATTAATTTCTATGACATTGCCAAACTAGGCTCAAGAATTCTAGAGGAACTGAAATCTTCCAAACAAAATAGCTCAGAATCAAGTATCAAGCAACTCAAAACAGCTGCAGAATCTGTGAGAAAAGAAAAACCTGAATTGTTTGACAATCTTCATTTAACAGTTAGTTTATAGCTATGTTGCACCAAACCTAAATCGACGAATACTTTATTTTCCATAAGATTGCTAAGCGTTTCTAAGCAATTATTAACAAATCGCAAAAAATTTGCAATTTCATAGGTATAATACAAATATGCAAAAAATTTCCCGAACAATATTAAGTAAATTAATATCTGAGCTGGAGAACGACAAAGTATTGATTCTTTTAGGAGCAAGGCAAGTTGGTAAAAGCTTTCTAATGAATGAACTAGAGTTAAAACTTAAAAAAGCATCCAAGAAATTTAATAGCTATAACTTAGAAATCCCAAAAGATAACCGAATCTTCGCTAGAGATGAATTAGAGCTATATGAAGAAATCAGTGAAGGAGTAAATTATTTATTTATAGATGAATTTCAATATTATAATAATGCTTCTCATTTATTCAAAGCCTTTTATGATGATAGAAGAAAAAAAATCAAAGTTATAGCATCTGGTTCATCTGCTTTAGAAATGCATAAACACCTAAAAGAAAGTTTAGCTGGCAGAAAAAAAACCTATATTATTTACCCACTTAGCTTCAAAGAAGCTCAAGAAACCAAGGTCAGTTTTAATAATTATTTACTATACGGTGCTTTAGCAGAAATCCTTAATATAGAACAAAAAACAGATAAAATCACTGCACTTGAAGAAATACACAGTACTTATATATTAAAAGATATCAAAGCACTGATTAAAGAAGAAAGTATTTCTAGTTTCAATGCTTTAATATACAGCTTAGCTCAAAACCAAGGACAAATTATTTCAAGTAATTCTTTAGCGAATGATTTGCGTTTAAATACACAAAGCTTAGAGCGTTACCTAGAGATTCTAGAACAAACCTATGTTCTTTATAAATTATCTAGTTTTTCTAAAAACTTAAGTAATGAGCTAAAAAAATCTAAAAAATACTATTTTTATGACAGTGGAATTCGAAACTCAATACTAAATAACTTCTCATCGATAGAAAAAAGAAAAGATAAAGGCAGTATCTACGAAGCTTACGTAGCACAATTCTTAACTATTAACTCAATACCAAACTCAGAGCTTCGCTTCTGGAGAACCAGGAATGGAGATGAAATTGATTTCGTATTCTTAAAAAACCAAGTTCCGTATTTATTTGAGGTAAAATCGAAACTAAAAAGAAAAGAAATTCCAAATGCTATGAAAATCTTTTTGCGTAATTACCGTGAGATTGGTGGAGCTTATATCATTAACGAAAACCTTGATGAGGAACTAGAATATTCTGGAGTAACTGTAAGATTTATTCCAATTAATAAGCTAGAAGAAGATTTGGAGATAGCTGAAATATTTTCAACTTAATCTAACTAAGCTTCCGCTTTCTTAGACTTTATATCCTTCAGCTCCGCTTCCAAAGACTCAATCTTCTCCTGCATAGCCTGCAAAGTAGCACCAACAAAGTCCGGTGTCTTATTATGCTCTAAATTATCAATATTATCTATGCATTCTTTGAGTTCACCATTCATTTTCACAATTCGTCCTGGGATTCCTACCACTGTTGAATAAGATGGAATATCCTTTAGAACTACTGAATTAGCACCAACTTGAACATAATCCCCAATATCTATATTTCCCAAAACCTTGGCTCCAGCACCAACGACAATATTCGAAGCTAAAGTCGGATGACGTTTTTCTTTTTTCGTAGAAACTCCACCTAAGGTCACTCCCTGATAGAGTGTTACATTATCACCAATGATAGTAGTTTCACCAATGACCACCCCTGTGCCATGATCTATAAAAAAATCTTTCCCTATCTGTGCCGCTGGGTGAATCTCAATACCAGTAATAATCTTAATTACATGAGCTGAGACTCTTACTATAAATTTGGTAAGTGGTTTGAGAAAAGCTAAAAAACCATAATCTTTAGTCCACAAAACATGAAAAATTCTATGCGCCAAAATCGCATGAAAACCTGGGTAACAAAATAAAATTTCAAAAATTGAGTTACAGGCAGGATCTTTCCTGTAGATATTTTTTATCTCCTCCTGAAAAGTCCTGAACATATTTGTGATTATACTATGACTGGAAATTGGATAATTTTGACCTTACTTAAGAATCCTGCCACTAGCAAGATTCTTAAGTAATGGTTAGGAATTCCACCCAAAGTGGTAAAATTAAGTAATGCAGGAATTTCAAAGACAATTAATAGAAACCCTGCTTAAAGAACTTACGAACTCTAAAGTTACCTTAATCTTTGGACCTAGACAGAGTGGTAAAAGCTTTTTGATGAATCACATAGCAAGTCAAGTAAAAGGCAAATTTACTTACTACGATTTTGAACAACCTGCTGATCTTAGAAAATTTACAGGCAATGATGAGGATATACATGAACTACTTCTAAATTCAGGCAAAACAGTATTCATAGACGAATTTCATTATCTAAAAAATGCCGGGAAAATTTTTAAAGGAATCTATGACTTAGGTAAACGTAACCCTAAAAAACAAATCAAAATCTTTGCCTCCGGCTCTTCTGCCATTGAAATGCACAAACATATAAAAGAAAGTATGGCTGGAAGAGTTCACAAATACCAACTTATGCCTCTAAGCTTAGAAGAATACTCATCTATTGATTTAGATAAAGAAAATTACTTTATTTATGGTGGCTTACCAGAGACTTATCAATATGACGGAGAAGAAAGAGAGAGCTACCTAAATGGTATTCTTGAAACCTACATCCAGAAAGACATTAAATCTCTAGTAAAAGAAGAGAACATTTCAAGTTTTAATAAATTAATCTATATGCTTGCAGCAAGTCAAGGACAAGTAGTCTCAGTGAGTAATCTTGCAAATGACTTAAGCGTATCAGCACAAACAGTTCAATCTTACC
Organism: Candidatus Caenarcanales bacterium; assembly: GCA_022447685.1. Lineage (GTDB taxonomy): Bacteria > Cyanobacteriota > Vampirovibrionia > LMEP-6097 > LMEP-6097 > DT-14. Next base: position 20,332 of record JAKVAO010000004.1, read on the forward strand.
TAGATACTTTGGAGCAGACTTATACTCTTTATCCTTTGAAATCCTTTTCAAATAACCTTAGCAATGAATTAAAAAAATCGCGTAAGTACTACCTCTATGACCTAGGAATTAGAAATGCACTAATTAAAGACTTTAGTAAATTAAATGAGCGCAAAGATCTTGGCTGCATTATGGAAAGCTATGTTTATCACTATCTTCTCTTCATAGCCAATAAAGCAAATACCGATATTTTCTTCTGGAGAACTAGTAAAGGCAATGAGGTAGACTTCGTCTGGAAAAAAAATCAAAAACTTATTCCTATAGAGGTAAAAAACAAATATGAAGTGAGTAATCTTAGTAAAGGTATGGAAACCTTCATGAGATATTACCCTCTAACAGAAAAAGCTATTATTTTGTTTAATAAGTCAAATAATTTTGATGATTATCAGGAAATTAATCTTCGAGGTAGGACTCTTTATTTAATAAATATTGGAAATGCTCATTTATACTTGAGGGATGTTTTGCAGTAGAACCCATGCTATTATCTTAATCCTATGATCTATTATATTTAGGTTTCAAATTAAAATATGATTAACCCAAGCTCAAATCAAAGAGACCCCAACATTAGATTCTTACTGAAAACAAATGGTGAAAAAATAACAGTAACACCTTATAAACAAGCTCCTATTGCCAACAAAATTCTCCACAAAAAAGATCAAACAATTCCAAGAGAAGAAACACCTAAAATAAATCCAGAAATGACAGCAGGAGATTTAACAGAAATATTATTTACATTCAAGCCAAGTGACTTCTACAACAAACAAAATAACGAAAATTTAAGAGTAGTTATAAAGGAGAAAGCAGATTTTGGCTTTGAAAGGGAAGTTAGAAAGTGGAGAGAGAAATTCCCCAAATTAAACTTTAAACAAAGATTGGGATTCTTATCTATGTTTGCAGAAAAACATGAAGAGCTAAATATAAAAACAAATCAATTTAAAAGAAATAATGACCACCTAAGAAAATTTATAGACAACCGAGCTTTAGAATTTTTAAGAAATGAAATAGCCAAGGAAGAACTTTTCTCAAATAAAAATAAAGATTCTAAAGAATTTAATGATTTCAATAATCTATTTATTTCACTAAAAAAACTCAGACACGGTTGGGCATATAGGCAAGACAGTATTCATCAGTTATTAGTACAAAAAATTGACTGGGAAAAACCGCTGACAGACAATACCTTGAAGCTAATAGAAAGTAGTTTCATACATCCCATAGAACATTATGCACAAGGTAAAAGAGTTGAATACTATGAAGAAAGAGAATTACTTGCAGAAGTAAGTGCAAACTTAAAAAAATATAATCATCCAAAACAAGAAATATACAAAAATGCCTTCGAATATAATCCTAATCAAGAATTTGCATTAGCAAAATTAACAGATGTATTGGAAGAGTATTTAAAAGAACAAAAATTGTCTAACATGGGTGAAAATATGTCACCAGAAATCAATTATGCAATCGAAGGTTCGCTATATTCAATTTTCCATGACTACGCACATTATCTTTTAAATGATGAAAATTTTATACCAAATCTTGAAAATGAAAATAAAAGTGAAGAAGATGAATTAAAAGTTAGACAAAATGAATTAAGAGTAGCTGCTGCTGAAGGTCTGATGTACTTCATATTAGATATACGCTCCTCCGGAAGATTTTCACCATCAAATGAATGGGCGGATTCATCCTACGCAAATCAACTAGAGTATTATAATAAATACAGAGATACCACACCAGGCTTAAGTAAAGAAGAAGTAGAAGTATCCAAACTTTATGGTATTTTTATGGCTCTCCAAACTATAAACCATAATATGAATGTACTTAAAAATTATTCAAACAACAAACTTTTAAACTATCACACTAAGACAAGCGACCTAGCAAAATTTGAGCCTGCACCTACAAAAATAATAGTTAATGGCGAGGAAACTACTTGGTACGAACTAATCAAAAAAGATCCTGCTAAATTTGAAAAAATCATTTCTGACTCAATAGATAAAATACTAGAAAATCGAAAAAAATCTGAAGAAATTATCCCAGACTCAACAGATGAAAATAAAGCTAAAATATAAACATGCCACAAGAAATAATCATATGCAGCAGTAACCAAGGAAAATTAAGAGAGTTCGCTGAAATCCTAGATATACTCTATGAAAGATCTTCACTAGAACTAGACCCTGAACAATACTACTTCAAAAACCTAAGAGACCTAGGAATCAATGATTTCGATCCTGAAGAAACAGGTTCAACATACCTAGAAAACGCGAGAATCAAAGCTATAGCTGGAGCTAAAAGAACTAATCAAATTTCTTTAGCAGACGATAGTGGCATCGAAGTACAAGCTTTAAATGGTGAACCAGGTATCTACTCAGGAAGATACTTACGTGATCCAGATAAAGGAGTAAATGGTTTACTTACAAGTATGGCAGACAAAGAAAATAGAGAAGTTCGTTATGTCTGTGCGCTAGTACTTGCAAATCCAGAAGGTGAGATTATCTTCGAAACTATGTCCTACTGGTATGGTGAACTTGCTACAGAGAAACATGGAGAGCAAGGCTTCGGTTTCGATCCGATAGTGTACCCAGTGCTAGAAACTAATTACGACGATCAGATTCATATAGAGCAAGAATTTAAATTCCCTGAATCAGGACATACTAATAAAACTAAAACCGTAGCAGAAATGGAATCTAGAGAGAAAAACTCATACAGTCATAGATTTAAAGCTATGAAGAAATTACTTAGATTTCTTTTAAAGAAAGTTGATTTGGCACAGGATAGTGCTGATGTCATCTAGCTATAGCCACATAGCTGTTATGCCTAGTGAAACTCTTACTGGACTTGATGTTCAAGAAGGGTTAATATATTTTGATTGCACTCTAGGTGGAGCTGGACACTCGAAAATGATTCTAGAACAACTAAATGGTACTGGACATCTATACTCCTTCGATCAAGATATAAATGTAATTCAAAGTCACAAAGAGGAAGCTACTAAATATGAAAACTGGACTTTAGTTCATAGTAACTTTGAAAATATCCCTGAATACTGTAAAGAGAATAATATCGAGATCACTGGTGGCTTACTAATGGACTTAGGGCTAAGCTCTATACAGTTAGATAATCCTGAAAGAGGTTTTAGCTACCAACACGAAAGCCAGCTAGATATGCGCATGGATACAGACTTAGAAATATCTGCCTATGAAGTAATCAACCATTTCAAAGAAAAAGAAATCGCTGATATATTCTATAACTATTCAGAGGAAAGACTTTCAAGACAAATAGCATCTAAGATTATTGAAAAACGTCCAATTGAAACGAATAAAGAATTAGCTGATCTTATCAAAGAAATCTATTGGAAGCGTTACCACAAACACTCGAAGACACATCCAGCAACTAAATGTTTTCAAGCATTAAGAATCTATGTAAACCGTGAATTAGAAGTTTTGGAAAACTTATTAGAAGCAATTCCTGGATTACTTTCTGAAAACGCCAAAGTAGTAATTATCTCATTTCATTCTCTTGAAGATAGGGTAGCCAAACTATTTTTCAAAAAGAAAAGTGATGATTATAAATTTGAATTAGATTTCAAAAAACCACTAGAAGCAAGTAGAGAAGAAATGAAAGTCAATTCTAGATCCCGCTGTGCAAAACTAAGAGCAGGAAAATTTACTGTTAAGGAAAATAATCTATGCCAGTAATTTATTCAGATTACCAAGCTCCGTTACTATTTCGTAACCCACACCTGCACACAATTTTCCCATATCTATTACGTAAACGCCCCAAACTCAAATACTCCAGAACTAGAATTGAAACAAGAGATAATGACTTTTTAGATTTAGATTTTTTGATTCATAAAAACTCTCACTTAAATTCAAATAGCAGTTTAGTAATCATTTGTCATGGTCTAGAGAGCAATTCTGAAACAGGAACTGAAGCTAGTATAGGGAAAATACTCTATGATCACGACTACGATATTTTAGCTATGAACTATAGAGCCTGTAGCGGTGAGGACAATAGACTGAGTAAAACTTACCACAGTGGCAAAAGTGAAGACCTAAGAGAAGTCTTAGCTTATGTTCTAGAGAATTATAACTATGAAAATATTTACCTAGTAGGAATCAGCATTGGTGGCAATATAGTTCTAAAATATCTAGGAGAAGAAGCCGGACAAATCAATCCTAAAATCAAAAAAGCTATAGCTTTATCCACACCGATAGATCTTGCTTGTAGCGCAAATCAAATGGCAAAGCCTACAAATTACATATATATGAAACGCTTTCTATTAAACCTTTATAGGAAAATGAAAATCAAATCTAAGCATTTCCCAGATACAGTTTCAGTAAAGGACTTTCACAAAATGAAAAACTTTCATGATTTTGATGGCAAATACACAGCACCATTAAACGGTTTCAAATCTGCTGAAGATTACTGGCAAAAAGCAAGTTCCAAGCAACTCCTAAATTCAATACAAATTCCTACATTGATGCTGAGTTCAGAAGACGATAGTTTTCTTGGAGGAAATTGTTATCCAATCCTTGAAGCAATGGATAGTAAAAATTTACACTTAGAAATCACTAAACACGGTGGACATGTAAGTTTTATAGATTTCAACAAAGAAAATATTTATTACCACGAAAGAAGAATACTTGAATTTTTTCAATCTTCACAAGATAGAATAGCGAGTTAAAATATAAATAGTGAACTACATCTCATCCAATAAACTTTTAATAGTAGCTATTTTTATATTTGCATTAAGCAGCGTATTAATGTTTATCAATATTGGATTTGAGTCTGTAAATAAAGCTTTAAAAACAGAAATCAATAATATTTATAACGAAAAAAATAAACTCAAAGTTTCTTATTTACAAAGAAGCTCTATAAACAACTTAAGTGGAACAGCAAGTAGATTCCAAATGGTTCACATCAACGATAAAAATAGTTTTACTATCAATGAAAACAATTATAAATTCAGTAATAAACTTAATGAAAAAACATTAAATGAGAAACTCCAAGCTTATCAACTTGAAAGAAAAAAACTTATTTATGGGTTTTAGATAGTTTTTTTAAAACGGGATTTCCATATCTTCTTCACTAAAATCTGAACTGTCAGACTGTGAAGGTGAAGAGTTATATACTTCAGTATCAACAAGATTACTAGAACTAGACCCAGATGAAGCACTTAGAAGATTAAGCTTACTTGCTTCAACAACAAAAGCTCTAACATTGTTACCTTCTCTATCAGTATATTGTTCTATTTGAGGTCTTCCAATAACCAAAACCTCAGCTCCAGAATTCAAAGAATCAAGATACTGAGCGTGATTATCACCCCAAAGATTAACTTTTACAGAGTGCTGTTTAACTTCTTTACTTCTACCATCATATCTATCGATATTCATGTAGAAAGAAATAACCGAAACATTATTAGGCGTATATCTTTGTTCAGCCTTATTATTCAAAGTACCAGATAAAGTTATAGAAGCAAATGTCATATTATGATGCTAGCACTTCTTGTACGTTATAAATCTCAAATCTTAAAAGATCTTCAACTAATTTCATTCTATCTTTGATAGCACTGACATCACTTGGCTCAGCACTTAACTTAAGAATAATCTGGAAAGAACTTTTCTTGTCTTTAATCGGATAAGCTAAAGTTTGCTTACCTTTTAAATTAACATCGTCAAATTTAACATTGAATTTAGATAGAGTAGACTCTAAATCTTTCAAAAACCTAGTTGCAGATGAATCATCGAAGTTAGGAGCTAATATTAGAAGAAGTTCGTAAGTTTTCATAGCTAAATTAATATTATATTATCTTTTCGATGTCATTGCAAGTTTTTTATCATTGTCCTGATTTAAGCCCTCCAAATAAAGCTTTCCCTCAAGTACAGTAACAGCAGATCCAGCAAGCTTAGACTTGTATCCACCACTTGCATCGAGAGAAATTTGAATTTCAAGTCGCCCTTTACGCTTTAGAATATCTCCCTACTCTGCTTTGAGAATAAGTTTAGCTGCATCATCAAGTTCATAAACATTATTCTTTACTAGATAAACAGCCATAGGGCCATTAGCAGAGTCGGTAACTGGATCCTCAAAAATATCGAAGTAAGGAGAGAAAAACCTCGAACAAAAATGTGAATCTTCATCATGAGTCTCAGTAGTAAAAACCGCAAAACCTTTAGTTTCAAGCTCAGTACCAAAGGCTTCTAATTCAGCATATATAAACAACTTTATTTAAAACCTCTAAGCTCTTTATAGGATTCATATTAAAGATTATAAAGTAGTTGGTCTTTTTTTCATTCCAAAGAACTATCTTTAATCGGTAAAAACTCAACTTAATCATGATTACAAAAGAACTGAAACGTGGTAAGTTAGCCTTTGTGGGTAAAGCTGGTTAAAAAACCCACTTGTGTGTAAAATAAATTACTAATTTTTTAGTGGTTTACCTGTGCATAATCAAAAGTAAAAGGAAGAGAAAATGGAAACTGATACACAGAAAGAAGAACTTTTTAGGATGCTACAAATTCGTCCTGTACAAGAAAAAACTGAAAATCTAAAATATATTTTCACAAAAAAACTAGATAACTCAACACTAAGGCTTGATCTTCAAAAAACCAGAAATAACTATAAACAAGTTAAAAAAATTACTGAAGAATTTGTTAAATCAGCGAGGTTTAAATCTAAATTTAATTCAGAAAAGCTAAATGCAATTGCACAGCTACTAGAAACTCAGAGAAAAACTCCTGATTTAGCGAAACTAAGAGTAGAATTGAAAACTATAATTGGACCTGATTCTAATAAGTTCACCAAAATCAATACCAATGAAGAAGAAATTAACCAAATGTGGGATTCTCTTACAGCAACTACTATTTCACAAGAAGAACCTGAGAAAAGAGAAGAATTAATCCAAAGCTTGAGAACTCAAAACTTTCTTCAAGCATTAAACAATGATTCTAATGTCCTAGAGGATGATACTGAGGTTTTAAGATTACTTAAAGCAAGACCAACTCTAGCAAGCGTTGATGAAATCAATAATCTTCAAGCAAGAGCTTTTGAGAAGAGAGGAAGAGCACAAAGAACTAAAAACGAAACACAAGACTTTAGTAGAAGAGTAGCTCTATACAATAGAATTAAAGAGCTGGAAAACACCAGTAAAGATCTCAATAAAATCTACAAAGTTAATATCAAAGAATCAAGCAAAAGTGCTTCTAAAAATGATATTCAACAATCAAAAGCGATACTAGAAAGCCTCAAAAAAGAAAAACCTACAACGGTAAGAAACAACGCTAGTAGTATAAATGTAAATAGAACTATAGTTAATAGGTTAAACGTTAAAACATTCAATTCACTTGCAAGTTCAAGCAAAGCTAACACTGCTGTTCTAAATAGAGGGGCAGCAAATACTGCTCTAGCAGAGGATTTAGAAAATGAAGAATTATTTTTACTTTCATCTAATAAAACTAAAGCCACTATTCTTTCAAATAATATCCAAAGAAAACTTACATCTAAATCACAAGCTGTACTTAAGGACTTTGAAAAAGGTGCTGATGATGAATTAGAAATTAGAAAAACTGAAAATGAAATCGATAAAAGATTAAATCTAGCAAATAAATTAATGATGCAAGACTTGCCTACTAAATCAATAATCAAATTAACTAGATTGAGAGAGGCTTCTAAAGCACAATCTTCTAGATTTAATTTTGATCCAGATATCTATAAACTTTTCAGACCTAGAGTTGATTTATCTAGCTTAAACCCTAATAAAATTACCGGTTCATTTAAGGTTATCGGGATTGGTGACTTACTAAAAGTTGAACAAGAACTAGTTGACTACCAGGCTTCAGAAGTTTCACATGTTGAAAATGTTATGCAATCTGAAAATAAAAATAGATCATTTAGAAGAAAAACTAATCAAGAAGAAACTTTATTCACTTCTGAAACGATTGAAGAAGAAAATTCTTATGATCTTCAAAGTACCAAGAGAAGCCAAATGTACAATGAAGTTCAGTCTCAGATTAGAAATGAAAGCGAAATGAGCTTAGGTATTAATCTTTCAGCCAAATATGGTCCTGTGAAACTTAGTACGGATGCAAACTTCAGCTCAAGACAATCAAAAGAACAAAGCGCTAAAACAGCTTCTGACTTTGCTAAAGAAGTTACTGAGAAATCAGCAAATACCATCAGCAGTAAAGTTCAAGAAGAAAGAACTACCAAAACTCAAACTGAGGTTGAAGAGCTTAGTTCACATGGTTTCGATAACTCAAATGGTTCAGGGCATGTAGTTGGAATTTACCAGTGGTTAAACAAGAGATATAAAAACAGAGTTGTTAACTATGGTAAAAGATTAATGCTTGAGTTCATGGTTCCAGAACCAGCTGCTTTCTATAAGTACGCTCAAGAAAACCCTGTTAATGATATCGATACTACTTATATCCCAGCCAAACCAGATCCAATCGGTGATTTAAACTACAGTGATATCAACAGGTCTAACTATAGTGTCTTTGCAGCTAAATATAATGCTGTCGGCATTCAAGCCCCTCCATCAAGTAAGATCTGCCTTGGTACTAGTATCACCAAGGATTACTCTAAAAAGCAAGAGTATTCTGTAATGATGAACAAGGAATTAAAAATCCCTGATGGTTATCAAGCCGATAATGCTGAAATTGACTATAGTGCTGTCTGGAGTTCAAATGATTCACCAGCTATCTACTTACTAGTAGGTGATGAGAAATTCAAATACTCTGATGGTAACCATATTTTAAATCTTAAAAATGAAGTTGGTACACTTCCCATTTCACTTATGTGCGATTTAAAAGCTATAGCAATCAACATCGACGTAGAATGCAAACTTAGAGAAGAAACTTATCAGAACTGGCAAATAGCTACTTATGAAGCAATCAAAGCTGCATACGATAAGATGCAAAATGAGTACGAAGATGCTATGCGTCAAGCTGAAATCGATACAGGAGTTCAAATCCGTGGTAACAACCCAGATAAGAATAGAATCACAGAGCAGACTGAACTTAAAAAATCATGTATCAGAATTCTTTCAAGAGATAGTTTCGAAAACTTCGATGCTATGAAAGATGCTGTTTCGTTTGGTTATCCTGAATTTGATTTAGATGATGCTGAACAAGAAGGAAAGTATGTTCAATTCATGGAACAAGCTTTTGAATGGGAGCAAATGACTTACATTAACTATCCTTACTTCTGGGGAAGAAAAACTAATTGGTTAGAAACTCAATCATTGTCTGATACAGATCCTAAATTTGAAGCTTTCCTAAAAGCTGGTTACGCTAAAGTAAATATGCCAGTAAGACCAGGCTATGAAGATGCAGTAATGTACTTCATCAACTCCGGCGGAGAGATTTGGAAAGGTGGTGAAGCACCTGTAATCAACGATCCTATGTATGTATCAATCGCTGAAGAGCTTTCAGAGCCTGAAGGTGAGCAAGTAGGTGAAGAATGGGAAACTAAAGTAGCTACTAACTTAGTAATGATTAACCAAGAATCTAAGCTGCCTAGCTTCAGCTAATTGACTATTACAAAATTTAGTCACAAACTCGAAAATAAAAGGTGCATAAGCTGTGGACTATATCAAGAAAGAAGATGTAGAGTATTTAGTCTTTGAAGGTGGCGGAGGGGCAGGTAATGCCTTTCCCGGTGCCCTAAATGCTTTAGAAGAATTAAAGATACTTCAATTCAAAAAAAATAAAGTAGTAGGAAAAATAAGAGGCTTTGGTGGAGCTTCTGCTGGGGCAATTAATGCTCTATTCCTCTCTTTAGGATATAGTCCCAGTGAAATGCAAACTATACTTGATCAAAACAACTTCGAGGATTTCTTTGACACACCAAACATCACCCATAGACCATATACTTTTACTGCTAAGAAAAGTACTAAAGTAAAAGATGACTTAGCAAAGCTTGCAAAAGAACTTGAGCAAGGAGTTTTTGGGAATATCTTTAAATATTGTTTTGGATGGATTTTATCAAATAAAGCAATAAGTAGCTTAGCCTGGGGAACCATAGCTGCAGGTTATACGATGCTTAGTTACTTTTTTGGTGCAGCTCTTTCAGCCATAAGCATAGTCATGATGGGTAAAATGCCACAACAAATGCTTAAAAAAATAAAAGATAACCTGAAAAATAATAAAGTACAATTCTCCTTACTTTTCCACTATGGAATTTTCCCAGGTTTTACTTTTAGACACTTTCTAAATAAATACATTAAACTTGCTGTAAATAGAGTCGGAGCCTCTGATATAAGTGGTGATGAAATTACTATCAGTGGAGTTAAGAAAAAAATTCAAGACATTAACTTTGCTGACCATGAAAAGATTTTCGGCATAAAGTTAATAGTTACTGGAACCAATCTAGAAACTATGAAAAGTGTCCAGTTCAGTTCTCTTACTACTCCTAATTTTCCTATTGCTGATGCCGTAAGAATCTCAATGAGTATTCCTATGGCATTTCAGCCTTTAATCCTAAAAGATGACAATGATCTTAGACAAGTAATCAAAAGTGGAGAAAACCCAAGAAACCATTTCCTCAAAGGAGTCTGGGTTGATGGAGGTTTACTCAACAACGCCCCTGTAGCAGCTTTTGATCAAATAGCTGGAACTCATACTAAAACACTTGCTCTTAGATTAAGACAGGATGAAAGAAGTGAAATAGAAACAGTTTTTGATTTCTTCAAAATCTATCCACTTAGTTTAGGACTTATGGGTACTGGTGAAGCTTATATCGATAATGCTGCAAGTACCTTTGATAGAACTATCAATATCAAGGTGAAAAATAGTGAAATGGGTTTATTTGATTTTAAAGTGGATAAAGCAACCTTTACAAAAGTAAATGATAGATCTAAGAAGACGGTCAAAGACTTTTTTGCAAGTGCAGCAGCTATCCAAAGAATTAAAGATGAAGCACAGAAAACTGGTTCAGGTGAGTATCCTGTTAATGATTTATAATAAATCTGATGGATAAAAAAGCAGATATTGGAATTTTTGGTGGTAGTGGACTCTACTCTTTCTTAGAAAACGTAGAAGAAGTTCAAGTAGAGAGTGAATATGGACCCTGCTCAGATTCAGTATTCATAGGAGAATACGCCGGTAAAAAAATAGCTTTCTTACCACGTCACGGACGCAAACATACTATCCCACCTCATAAGATCAACTACCGAGCAAACGTAAACGCCATGAAAAAACTAGGAGTAAGCTCAGTAATCTGCCCATGTGCTGTAGGAAGTTTAAAAAAAGAAATAGAACCGGGTCACTTTGTAATAGCAGACCAGTGGGTTGATAGAACGAATGGCAGAGCCGATACTTTCTTTGATGGACCTATTGCAACACATGTCAGTGCTGCTTATCCTTATATAGAAGAATTAAGAAAACTCGCTATAAATTCTGCAAAAGAAAACTCTATTACCGTACATGAAAAAGGTACTATAGCTGTTATTAATGGTCCTAGATTCAGTTCAAGAGCAGAATCTGAATGGTTTACAAAAATGGGATGGGATATTATAAATATGACCCAATACCCTGAAGCACATCTAGTAAGAGAAGCCGGTATGGCATGTGTAAATATTTCTTTAGTTACTGACTATGACTGTGGTTTAGTAGCTGATTGTGAACCAGTTAGTCACGCTGCTGTTTTCGAAGTATTTAATAACAATATTGATAAATTAAGAAAAATGTTATTCACCTTAATTGAAAAAATTCCAGTAGGAGAATATTGGGGTGCAGACAAGGTTTTAGAAAACTCTAGATTTTAATTACATTAATACTCTAATTTATACAATAAAAAAAGCCGCTCATAATGAGCGGCTTTTTCATGACGAATGAGAGAATTATTTTAGTTAACCTCTTTGTATCTAAGTTTCACAACTGGGTTTGAAATACTGTCATCCAAAACTTCTATTTCCAAAAGATTATCTGATCCAGCAATATAAGTACTGTTATCAACTTTAATGAAATAACTTGGGAAACTTGGGGTAAAAAAGCCAGTTAACCTTAAGAAATATCTATGACCTTGATGTAAATTAGTTGCTGTAAAAGTAGTATTGGAAGTCATAGTCTTAGTGAAATAACTATGTTCAGCACTTAAATCAATTACATTGCCAACTAAAACACCCTTATCAGTAGTAAGAGAAGAAATAGTACCTGGTGCTAAGTCAGCAGCAGTAATACTACCATCTTGAATATCATCACCAGTTAAAGATTCATCTAGAACTTTATCTGTGGTAACAGCATCAGGAGCTAACTTAGTATTAATTACACTGCCATCTGCCAAATCTACTGTATCAATAGTTCCATCTAAAATATCAACTGAAGTAATTGAGTTATCAGCAATCTCAGTTGTAGTAACAGAAGCAGGTCCAACAGTAATTGCACCTAAAGTACTTGGGTGAAGATCCTGAGGTAGAATAGTTCCATCAAGTATCTTAGTTGTAGTTACTGCATTTGGTCCTATTTTCTGATTAGTTACCGCCGAGATACCAAGATCAGCACTTTGAATCGAAGCATCTAAAATATGGAAAGAGTTTACAGCAGAGCCTAAAATTTTGTCAGATGTCACCGATGAATTAGCGATTTTTATTGATGTAACCGATGCTGAAGCTAGTTTGGTATCAGTTATAGAAAAATCTGCTATCTTTGATGTAGTAACCGAGTCATTAATTAACTTAGGCGTTGATATAGAATTATTAGCAATCTTAGCTGCTGTTACAGCATTATTTGCTAATTTTGCTGTTGTTATTGAACCATCAGCAACAGTAAGAGAAGTTAATACAACTGGATCTAGATCTGCTACTTGGATAGTGCCGTCTAATATCTTACTACTTGTTACTGCATCTACAGCAAGCTTAGGGGTCGTTACACTACCATCAGCTAAATCAACTGTCACAATAGTACCGTTTTGGATATTGGAAGATAAAATTGTATTGTTTGCTATTTGAACATTAGTAATAGAGTTATTGGTAATATTTGATGCTGTTATCGTACCTGAAGCTAAATCAGCACCTGTTATTGTTCCATCCAAGATCTTGTCAGTTGTGACAACATCTGCAGCAAGCTTAGGATTAGTTACGCTACCATCAGCAAGCATAGCTGTAGTTACTGAACCTGCTCCAGGTACCACAGAACTTAGGACACTTGGATCTAAGTCTGCTACTTGGATAGTTCCATCTAGAATCTTGTTACTTGTTACTGCGTCTGTAGCGAGTTTAGAGTTGGTTATACTACCATCAGCTAAGTCTACAGTCTGGATTGTGCCATCCTGAATATTTGTAGATAGGATAGTATCGTTGTCTATCTGAATATTGGTAATAGAATTATTTGTAATGTTTGATGCAGTTATCGTTCCTGGGGCTAAGTCTGCACCAATAATTGTTCCATCTAGAATCTTTCCAGTGGTTACTGCATCTGAAGCAAGCTTAGGATTAGTTACACTACCATCTGCTAAGTCTACTGTTTGAACACCACCATCTTGGATCTTAATACTAGTTACTGAATTATCAGCTAGAGAACCAGTACTAATAGTTCCTGGAGCTAGGTCATCGATTGTGATCGAACCGTCTAAAATATCATCACCAGTTAAACTTTCATCTACTACTTTTGTAGTGTCTACCGCATCACCTGCTAGTTTCACTAATGTTACTGCTGCATCTGCTAGATCAGCTTCCATTACTTCACCATCTAGAATCTTTCCAGTGGTTACTGCATCTGAAGCTAATTTAAGATTAGTTACACTACCATCAGCCAAGTCTACAGTTGCAATAGTACCGTCTACTATCTTGATACTTGTTACTGAATTGTCTGCAAGTATTGTATTAGTTACTGAACCTGCTCCAGGTACCACAGAACTTAGGACACTTGGATCTAAGTCTGCTACTTGGATAGTTCCATCTAGAATCTTGTTACTTGTTACTGCGTCTGTAGCGAGTTTAGAGTTGGTCATACTACCATCAGCTAAGTCTACAGTCTGGATTGTGCCATCCTGGATATTAGTAGACAAGATTGTATCGTTGTCTATCTGAATATTAGTAATAGAATTATTTGTAATGTTTGATGCAGTTATCGTCCCTGGGGCTAAATCTGCGCCTGTGATAGTACCATCTAAGATTTTATCTGTGGTAACTGCATCTGGAGCTAGTTTCACATTAGTCACACTACCATCTGCAAGAGAACCTGTACTAATAGTTCCTGGAGCTAAATCATCAACAGTAATTGAGCCATCTTGAATATCATCACCAGTTAAGCTTTCATCAACTACCTTTGTAGTATCTACAGAATCTACTGCTAACTTAACTAATGTCACAGCATCGTCTGCTAAATCATCTGTGATAATTGTTTCATCTAAAATCTTGTCTGTTGTTACTGCATCTGAAGCTAATTTAGGATTAGTTACGCTACCATCTGCTAAGTCTACCGTTTCAATAGTACCGTCTATTATCTTGATACTTGTTACTGAATTATCTGCAAGTATTGTATTAGTTACTGAACCTGCTCCAGGTACTACTGAAGTGAGTACACTTGGATCTAAATCAGCAACTTGAATAGTTCCATCTAAAATCTTATTACCTGTTACAGCGTCATCAGCTAATTTAGGATTAGTTACAGCTAGGTTTCTAATTTTATTAGTTCTAACTGCATTGTTTCTAATCTTACTAGTTCTAACACTTGCATTGGCAAGATCAGCAGTAGCTATAGTTCCATCTAAAATTTTATCTGTTGTTACTGCATCTGCTGCAAGTTTAGGATTAGTTACACTACCGTCTGCAAGAGAACCTGTACTAATAGTTCCTGGAGCTAAATCATCAACAGTAATTGAACCATCTTGAATATCATCACCAGTTAAACTTTCATCAACTATCTTTGTCGTATCTACAGAGTCTGCCGCTAACTTAACTAATGTCACAGCATCGTCTGCTAAATCATCTGTAATAATTGTTTCATCTAAAATCTTGTCTGTTGTTACTGCATCTGCTCCAAGTTTAGGATTAGTTACACTACCATCTGCAAGCTCTGTTGTACCTACAGAACCTGGAGTAATACCAGTGATATCAGATAATCTTGCAAGAGTACCATCTCCCTCTGGAAGAGTTAAGTTTACATCTGCTGTGCTTGCACCATTTAAAATGAATTTTGCATTATAAGTTAAGCCATCAAATGTTATCGCTTCTGTTGTAGCACTACCATTACTACTCTTTAATCTTAAAGCTTCATCCAAAGAATTCAATACTGTTGTATCTAAGTCTGCTACAGTGATCGTGCCATCTAGAATCTCATCAGAAGTTACTGAACCTGTATCTAAATCATCTGCTGTTAATGAATTGTCTATAACCTTATCTGAATTAACTGAATCTGTTGCTAACTTGAGAACTGTTACATGACCATCTGTAATCTTGTCTGTAGTAACACTATCATTTGCTAAATCTACTGACGTAATAGTGCCATCAAAAATATTTCCACCAGTCAAAGTATTAGGAGCTACATCAGCACCGAAAATAGAGCCGTCCTGAATATCAACACCAGTTAAAGTACCGTCAATAACTTTATCTGAATTAACTGAATCTATTGCTAGTTTTAAAACTGTTACATGACCGTCTGTGATCTTACTTGTAGTAACTGCATCATCGGCTAGATCAGCTGTTCCTACTTCACCATCTAAAATTTTATCTGTTGTTACTGCATCTGCTGCAAGTTTAGGATTAGTTACACTACCATCTGCAAGCTCTGTTGTACCTACAGAACCTGGAGTAATACCAGTAATATCAGATAATCTTGCTAAAGTACCATCTCCCTCTGGAAGAGTTAAGTTCACATCTGCTGTGCTTGCACCATTTAAAATGAATTTTGCATTGTAAGTTAAACCATCAAATGTTATCGCTTCTGTTGTAGCACTAGCATTACTACTTTTAAGTCTTAAAGCTTCATCCAAAGAATTTAATACTGCTGTATCTAAGTCTGCTGCCGTGATTGTGCCATCATCTATCTTGTCAGTTGTTACCGCATCTGCTGCTAATTTAGGATTAGTTACACTACCATCTGCTAACTGAGCAGTATTCACAGTTCCATTACCAGGAGTTAAACCTACTAAATCCTCTAATCTTGCTACAGTACCGTTTGCTGCAGGCAAAGTTAAATTAGTTAATTCAGCCTGAGAATTCAATACAGTATTAAAATTACCAATATAGGTTGTGAACTTAGTAGTGTCAGTAGAGCTTTGCAGCTTCTTAACTGAATCATCACCATCAGGATTAAAAACAAAGTTTCTTCTAGTACTATTAGAAGTGAAATATAAATCACCTGAATTATCAAATTCAAAAGCACCTTCTGTAAGTGAGCTTGGTAGAGGACTTGGTCTAAATCTCATAATTGGTAACTCTTGAGAATTATCACCTGGAGCTATATCCAAAGTCGCCTCAGGACTATCTTCATTAATACCAATTCTTCTATTAGAGTCTATAACTAGAATAGGAACCGATGGATCTGTGCTTGATGTTACAGCCATGATTTTACCGTTTTGAACAATAATTGGAAGATCACCAGAAATACCAGAAGTTTCAGTTCCAGGATTAGCCTCTGAAGTTTCAGAATCAAAGTCTACTACTTCATTAGAACCATATCTTAGTCTTTTACGTCTAACTACCTCTCTTTTGCGAGAAGGAACAACTGGAATATTTACCTCAACAGTATTATTTTGGTTATCAGAAACAACAGAAATAGCCTTAGAATTACCTCTTGTGCTAGCATTCCATCTAACGTTGTTTACAAGGAAATCCATCACAGTTTCTTTAACTGAATCATAATCAGGGTTTACACTTTGAGCTAAATTATTTGCATAAACACCTTCAGCGTTTAAATCTACACTATTAGTTAATAATAATTTATCGTTAGAAGCATACCACTCGATGTAAACAGTTTTAGATCCAGTAAATGGCATTAAAGGTAAATCTAATTGATAATCTTTTAAATTTTTCTTACCCTTTGGGAATTTTACGTAGGTTTTTGAAATTACATCTTTTTGTCCTAAAGCATTAACCTCATATGCTCTATACGAAAAAGAATCTTCCGTACTATCAGGAGCCAAAAATAAATTTGGGCTTACCCTTAATCTTAGACGCGCCTCACTTTCTGGAAAAACTTTATTAAAGTCTTCATCCTGGCCAAATACGTTAATATCGCATTCACCTGATACACATTCCAAAGGAACGAACTGAGCCTTCGCTATATTTGGCATGAAATAGCCCTGCAGTAAAACTGCACATAGCAAGGTCAAGGTTAAGGTTTGTCTAAGTAATTTCATATTTATCCTCGTAATTATTTAAATACTGAAAATCAAATTAAAAATCCTAACTCAATGGAACAGTATTTACATCTAAAAATTATATTATTTTGAAAGTCGTTATGTCAAAATAAGATATCCAAAATATATAAATAGTGAAAATTAATAAATTTACTATAAAATAAAAAACCCCCTTCAAAAAGCTGAAGAGGGTCTGTTAAATAAGGATTTTCCTATGAAATTATTTTTGAAATTAAGCAGCTACAGCTTCTAAATCAATGATTTTTTTGCCAGATTTAGCAGCAGCATAATATTCAGCTATTTTGTTCCAATTGATCATTTTCCAGAAAGTAGCGATAAAATCAGGTCTTCTATTCTGTACTTCTAAATAGTAAGCATGCTCCCAAACATCAAGAACCATAACTGGTTTCTTGTCAGAATCCATTAAACAGTTATCTTGGTTTACAGTATTCTCGATATTTAAAGAACCATCAGTATTTACAGTTAACCAAGTCCAACCACTACCAAATAAAGTAGCAGCACTGTTAGAGAATTTTTCTTTGAAAGCTTCAAAACTACCAAAATCTTTGTTGATTTGTTCAGCTAATTCACCACTAGGAGCTTCAGGAGCATTAGGTCCTAAAATATTCCAGAAAAGTGTGTGGTTATAGTGACCACCACCATTATTGATAACAGCTTGTCTTTTGTCAGCTGGGAAGTCTTTAGTTTTAAGACCAGTTAATAATTCTTCGATAGCAGTGTTTTCAAAACCTGTTCCTTCAAGAGCAGCGTTTAATTTAGTTACATAAGCATTGTGGTGTTTTCCATAATGGAATTCTAAAGTGCTAGCTTGATAGTTAGGCTCAAGAGCATTCATTTCCCATGGAAGTGCAGGTAAAGTATGTGGCATATTTCAGTGTCTCCTTGTTAATCTTTAGTATTTACTAAAATTTTATTCCACCTATTATTATTGCAAATCATAAGACTTAGTGAAGAAAACGAAAATCGTTCTCAATAAAAGAAAGCTAAGCTCTAATAAAGCTTGCATAAAATGCAGATTATTTACAACTGAGATAAGAAGAACTTAACTTTAATAAGTTATATAATCTATGGTGTGTGTAGTCTAAAGCTACTAAAAACTAAATAGAATACTTAAAACATTGAGTGTTATCAATAGTGTGTTTGATCATCCGGGAGGGCAGTGAATGAATACAGACTGTAAAACACTAGAAGATGTTTGTGAATCAAAGTCTATGAGAAGACTCGACTCGCTTCGTGGTGAACTGGTATGCGAACAGTTAAAGGATCACGAGGATGAAGTTCTAGAGTCCTTTAGAGACATTGAGCAAATAAATACACTTCTAGAAAATCGACAAAGAAAGCTTTTTTAAGTAAGAAACCTCTCTTACTTAAGTCGCCATCAAGAAAAGTCCACGCCTGTTTCTTTGGACTTTTCTTGACTTTGCTTTCAAACATTTATATAAGTTCAGGTAGAGTAACAACTACGTTTGCTCTAACCGGAACAGCTTTAGAAACGTCTTTATTACCATTAGATGTAGATTTAGCCCAAGGACTAGCTTTAGCCTTCAGTTTAAATTTAAGCTCCCTAGTATCTGAATCATAGTTAACAACAGTTAAAGTTCCAGTAGCACTAGTATCATCTGTAGATGTAATACCAGTAGTCTTAGTATTTAAACCATTGATTTTAGTTTTTTGACCTTGGAAAACGATTACAGCTTGATTAACATCTTCATTCGCTGTAGATGTAATATCAAGTTTGGTACCTTTCTCTAATAACTCAACAGCATTTGTGGGAAGAATAACAGTTAAAGTACCAGAAACAGTTCCTTTAGCTCCACCTAAAGTGATATTAATTCTATCCGCTTGCTGAACTGCTGCAACAGAATTACCACCTTCAGAGTTGCTTACACTTCTATAAGCAACAAAACCGAATTTAACTTTAGCTTTATCCTTAGCAAAAACTGCTGAACACATTAATAAAACACTTAATACACAGAATATTTTTTTCATTATTTTGATCTCCTAATATTTGCTGATTATATATTAAATTAAACAAGTTTTTCTTCAATAAGATCATGAAGTTTATCTTTACTTTTTTGAGTAACACTATCGATAAATGAATAAGCTCTATAAATGTGCAAATCCTCGAAAGTTTTTTGGAGTTTTTCTTGAAGTTTAGATTGTTGTTTATTCATATTAACAGTCACTTCAGGGAAATAAACTTTTGGAAAAAAAGAATCTTTAATATAATTAGTCATCTTCTCTACAGAGTCAAAATTAACAGTATTATCAACAAGAGATTTAATGAATTTATCAATGTTTTCATTCTTTCTTATTTCATTATTTGCACTTGGATTAATATCTATAAAACGGTGATACAAAGCTTTTGCACTATCTTCTAAACTAGCATAAGATTTTTCCGTAGGAGTTTCAACTATATATCCCATACTTGGATTCCTATAAGAACCTTCAAGATACAAAGAATCAATTAAGGGTAAAGCATTTTGCTCGATAAACTCTTCTACTATTTTAGGGTTACTTTTTTTAAGTAAATGAGACAACCAGAAAATTTGATGATTAAATGAAAACAAATCACGTTGAAACTCTTCTTTAAACTGCAAGTCATCATCAAAAAATTGAGACAAAGTTTGCTGCTTATTAGACAGTGGGTCATATCTGTAATATTCATGTGTGAAATTATCTAACTTTTCTTTAAATCTACCTAACTCCTCTTTCTGCATTTGCAAAAAATCTGATTCAGGAATAACAGAAATACTCTTCAAAGGCTCATTTGGCTTTTTGAAAAGTACTCCATATTTTTTGGTATAAAGTTCATTAGCATTTCTAACTTGAAGATCAGCTTCGGCAACAGTAACTTTATTCTCAGTATTTAAATGAGAAGTAACAGGTTCTTTTAAAGTAGTAGTAACTGCCTTAACCATAAACTAATAAAAGCCCTGAAACAAAGAATAAAATCTTAAATTTCAGAATTTATAAATTAACTAATTGATTAGATAAAATCATACCAAAGAAGTAAATCAAATACAAGTGTTTTTCAAAACCAATTACTAAAGATAATAATATTTTAACAATAAAAGGTGGCATCGAGATTAGCTATTTTCGACTGAAGCCGAGTCAAGCGAAAGCTTGCTTTCATTTGCGAGTGAAAGTCGTAAACACGGAGTTTCCCCGCAGCGAAGCTGACGGGGTATTACGCAAATCTGGAGAAACACTTTGTGTTTCTGAGCCTTCACAATCAGCGAGTGAAAGCTCTATGAGCTCTCCCTCACAAATAGCTCAGGCTACGATGCCACTTTTGTTACTCGTTCGTCCTATTCATCTCCTTAGCAAAGCTAAGGAGTATTTCGAACTCATAATAAATATTTCGCGCCCAAATAAAAATCCCCACTTTTTTCAAAGCAGGGATTCTATTTAATTATTCAATAAATTCAACTAAGCAGCTACAGCTTCGTTGAAGTAATCTTTAAGACCATCTTCAGTAGGCTTCATAGCTTTATCGCCTTCGTTCCAGTTAGCTGGACAAACTTCACCATTCTTCTCGAAGAACTGAAGAGCTTTAACCATTCTGATAGCTTCATCAATATTTCTTCCTAAAGGTAAGTTGTTTACAACTTGGTGTTGAACAGTTTGTTCTTTGTCGATAAGGAATAAACCTCTGAAAGCTACTCCCATGTTTTCTTCAACAACATCATAAGCTTCAGCGATTTCTTTCTTAAGGTCAGAAACTAAAGCGTACTTAACGCCTTTGATACCGCCTTGGTTCTTATCAGTGTTTAACCAAGCGAAGTGAGAGAACTTAGAATCAACAGAAACTCCAATAACTTCTGTATCTAAACTATTAAATTCTTCCAATTTAGCTTGGAAAGCGTGTAATTCAGTTGGGCAAACAAATGTGAAATCTAATGGATAGAAAAATAAAACTACATATTTCTTACCTTTGAAATCACTCAATTTGATTTGCTTAAACTCTGTACCGTTAACAACTGCGTCAGCTGTAAAATCTGGTGCTTCTTTTCCTACTAATACTCCCATGTTTTTCTCCTTTTTTGGTTATTATCGGTAGACTTTAAATTTGAAATATAAAGTCTTTTTAAAGCTCGAAAACCTTGGATCAAGCCCTAATAACAAGATTGATTATACAACAACATGGTATGATTATCAGTCCAAGAAGATGAAAAATTTAGAAAAAACTAAAGTATTCAACGTCAATATCGAAAAGATTGACGCTTTGGCTACTCCAAAAAAAATAGCCGAAGAAATTCAAATCTCTGAGGATATATCTGAGTTTGTTTATCAAAGTAGAGAAACTATCTCAAATATCATCCAAGGTAAAGATAATAGGTTACTTGCAATAGTTGGACCTTGTTCTATTCATGACCAAGAATTAGCTTTTCATTACGCAGAGAAAATAGCAGCACTTAGAAAAGAAGTTGAAGACAAAATCTTTCTTGTTATGAGAGTTTATTTCGAGAAGCCAAGAACATCAACTGGCTGGAAAGGAATGATTAACGATCCACATCTCAATGGTTCTTTTCATATGGAAGAAGGTTTGAGAACAGCTAGAAGAATTCTTAAAACTATCAATATGCTAGGAGTCCCATGTGCAACAGAGATGTTAGACCCTCTAGTTCCGCAATACATTGCAGATCTAGTTTCATGGGTAGCTATCGGAGCTAGAACTACTGAATCACAGACACACAGAGAGATGTCTAGTGGATTATCTATGCCTGTAGGTTTCAAAAATGCAACCAATGGTGATGTCGGTGTTGCAATCAACGCGATCAAATCATCGCGCGCACCTCATTCTTTTCTAGGAATACACCAAGATGAAGGTAAAGTAGCTATTTATCACACTAAAGGAAACCCAAACTGTCACATAGTTTTACGTGGTGGAAAAGCTGGACCTAACTACAGTGTTGAACATATTGAGAAATATGAAGCTGAGCTTAAAGCCTCTAATATCGACAGCAAAATCATAATAGACTGCAACCACGAGAACTCTGGTAAAGATCCATATAAACAACCTAAAGTTCTAGAATCTATTGCAGAACAGAAGAAACTAGGCAACCAGTCCATCTGTGGTTTCATGGTTGAAAGTAATATCTTCGGTGATAATCAATCTATTCCAGAAGATCTTACTCAACTTAAATATGGTGTTTCGATCACAGATAAATGTTTAGATTGGGAAAATACTGAGAAATCTATAAGAAATTTAGCTAGTAGCTTATAATATTAACGTTATGTTAATTCGCTATAGCCTGGTTTTAATTCTTTGCTTAATATTTGGTAATTATATGAAAGCATCAGCTTTACCTTGTGAGACAAGCAAATCTGCATTTATAGATGCGGTTTCCAACGATACAATAAATTTGATTACTGTAGATGATTATTCAATAGGAGAAAGTAGAACTATTAACACTCCTGTAGGTCCTGGTCTATTACAAAGATCTGGAGGACAGCTACTTTTCACAGTTCCTGGTTCTGGTAACAATACCAAGACAGTAACTATTACTATGACAACATCAGCATTTAAGGCAGATGATCTTATACTGCAATTTGCTGTTGGTCCTTTAACAAATGGCTTAGCTAGTTGTGGTGACAGAGATTTTCTAGACAACGTTGTATCTAACACAGCAGATAACCCTAGAGTATTTAAAGCAAATAACCTCAATGACAATAACGGAGATACTTCATATATAATCTCAACAAACAGTGGTGTCAATAACACATCTACTCAATCTTTTGGTATTGAAGTTGAATTACAAACAATTCCAGGACAAGTTTATGAAGCAACTTGTGGCGCTATTCAAGAAAGAGGATCAACAACAGAATCTTTTGAATGCAATATCAGCATCAATGAAGGATCCAGTAGTTCTGAAGGTGGCAATGATGAAACTAGTGAGCCTGAAGAACCAGTTACTGTAGTCGAAGAAGAAGTAAAAATACAACCAGAGGTTAGAGATGGCAATTGCCCATTAACGGCTCTTGAGCATTTAAATATTGCTGTGAGAACTGAACAAGCAATCAAAGAAAGACTAAATGGCTTTGCAGAACAATTAGAAGAAGCTAGACTAGCTGTTTCTGATGCAGGAGTAAACCCAGGTCCAGCATTAAGAAGATTAGATATATTAGTAGAATTTATTCGTGATGATATTAGTGAAGCTAGAAACGCAGCTAAAGGTGCTTTAGATTTCTCTATAAGACATTTAGAATGCGCTAAAGCTCAATCTGAAAACACTGTAGCTGATGAAGCTATAGATAGAGCTATAGCTCATGACACTGAAGCCAAAACAGCTGTTATGACAGAAGATCCTTCACTGAATGAAGAATCTATTCGCTTAAAAGCTACATTAGAAAACACAGTAAGTGATATTGACCAAGCTTTAGAAGATAAAGAAGACGCTGGTACAGAATTAGACTCTTCATACACTTTGCCAGAATTTAACAACGAAACCGTTCAAGATGTTGTAGATAGTGCTGTTGGTGAAATAGAATCACTTACAGAAGATTTAAAAACTTTACTTGAAAATCAATTCGGTACTATAGAAGCTAATAATAAAATCGCTGCAATAGATGCAATCTGTGAAGTTCAAGTCAGTGATTGTATAACACAGTACTACGAAGAAGTTGTTGAAGCTTACACTAAAGCTCACACTAAAGTTAGACAGGCTCTTCTCGATAAGAAAAAAGAAGAAGAAAGTGCTAAACGCAAGAAAGCAATTGATAGAACTGTTAAAAAAATAGATAAAGGCTACACTTCAGTTATAAAGTCAGTAGAAAAAATCAAGAAAACTAACAACAATGCTTGTCCTCCAGACTCGTTTAGATTAACGCCTCTAGCTAGACAGAGAAGAATTGATAAACTTCTTAAACTTAGAAGAAAGGCTACTCTCTATAGAGACAAGCAATGGTTAAGAATCATTGATAGAGCACTTCTAAAAGAAGGTTTCTCTAACTAAGAGTCGATTTGCTTAAGTGCTTAATTAAATGCTATATTATGTATATGGCTAATTTATTAATAGATAAAGCTACAGAATCAGAGCAATATTTAGAAAATATTGATGAAAATGGTGTTCTGCTCATGGGTTGGAGGCTCAAGAAAGTAACTGATAATCTATTTAAACAAGTACAGGATCTTTATGACAAGCGTAAAAGGAATTTTAAAGCTGTATGGTTTACACCACTCATCACTATATATAAAAATCCAGATATAGAATTAAAAACACTAGCCGAGAAAAGAAAAGTTACAGCGTCAGCAATTACACAAATAGTAAAAGAACTAGAGAAAAATAATTTAGTTAAAACAAAAAAATCTAAAGAAGATCAAAGATCAAAAACAATTAAGATTACAAAAAAAGGAATAGAGTTACTCACATCAATAATCCCAGACCTTAATCTAATTGAAGAGACAATTAATGAACTTTTATCACATGACTTTCATAGTACACTCGCTAAACTCGAAAATTTCAGTCAAAAACTATCCGAAAGCTCTTTTGAAGAAAGATATATAGAAAAAATTAAAATAATTAAGTACCAAGATAAATATAAAAAAGACTTCAAAGAACTTAACGAATCATGGTTTAATCCAATGTTTTCACAAACAGATTATGATAGAAAACAATTTAGAAATCCACAGAAATCAATTATAGAGAAAGGTGGAGAAATATTTTTATTAGTTTCAGACGATGAGTTAATAGGAAATATTTGTCTAATACATCATGATAATGACAATATTGAAATTTCTAAAATGTGTGTCAGAAAAGATTTCCAAGGTTTAGGTTTATCTAAATTATTAATGAACCAAGCTATAGAATATGCACGTGAGAAAAAATATAATAGGATAACTCTTTATACAAACTCTCAGTTATCAAGTGCTATAGAGCTTTATAGAAAATATAATTTTATTCAAGAAACAGTCGATTCCAAACACTCATATGGTGACAGAGCTGATATGCAGTTTAAGTTATATCTGTAAATTAATCATAAATACTAACAAAGTTATATTTATAAAGCTGAGACTGAACACTGCCACTTCTCATATAGTCTATAAATTTTGCGACATTAGTTGTGAGCTTACCTAAACTAACTAAATATAAATAACGAGACAATGGATACTGTCCTTTTCTAACTTTCTCAGTATCTATAGTAATTTTCTTAACACCATTTTCTTCAGAAATTATCACAGGAGCTATCCCTTTCTCTTCGAAGATTGTAGAAATTTTGAGTATTTTAAGATCTCTACCTTTCACATCTCCTAAACTTGCAAAGGAAATCGCATTAGGTTCAGATTCAACAAAATCCATAACTTGATTAACATCATAAATTTGAGTTACATCACTTGCAAACTTATCACCATAAAGAACTCTTTCTCTAAAGAAGCTCACAGTTCCATGGTGGAATGTTTTAGAGTATTTCTTAACTTCTGATTGATTACCACCAAATTCACTCCAAGAAACAGCTTCTTTAGAATATATTTTCTGAAGATCTTCTACCGATAAAACACTAACAGGGTTTAGTTTGTTTACAACTATAACAACTACATCTAAAGCCATTTTGTGATCAACTAATTCTTTACCTGAAATCTTTATAGCTCTCTTTCTTTCAGCTATAGTAGGAATTCTAGAACAAGAAGCAAGCT
Organism: Candidatus Caenarcanales bacterium; assembly: GCA_022447685.1. GTDB lineage: Bacteria > Cyanobacteriota > Vampirovibrionia > LMEP-6097 > LMEP-6097 > DT-14. Next base: position 46,316 of record JAKVAO010000004.1, read on the forward strand.
CTATCTTACCTTCTATAAGATTACTGATAGCCATACTAGAGTCAGATTTCTCTAAACTAAGTTCAAGACCTGGATTATCGATATTGAAACCAGATTTATAATCATCAAAAATTCTAACCAAAGATGAAGAACCATTAATCCTAATTTCCTTAGATTTACTAGCTACTGAAAGAGAACTTAAATTTCTATCTGACCTATATTCATTCATCAAAGATGTCAAATTAGTAGCATGATTATTAAAGAAACGGTCATAAATTAAATAACCAATCGCTGAAAGCATTATCAAAAACAATATAGGAGCCATGCAACCTATAGACTTAGATTCTGGAGCTGCTTGCTGAGCCGCCGCTTGAGCTTGGGGATTAGCTCTTGGAGTTTTCTTAGCTATAACCTTTTTATAGTCTTTAAGTGGAATATTTTCAGAAATATATTCAATAGCTATATCAACAAGATTACTTGCATCAGCTAAGCTGACACCAAGATCCATAGAAATAGTATTGAGATCAGACCTATAATAAAGAACTAATTCTGCTGCTCTCTTAACTCTAAGGTAATTATTATGCCTCGGGGCGATATATTTTCCATTATTATAAGAACTTATCTCAGCCATTGGCGACGACAAGTGTTTAATCAAATTATTAATAGCTAAAGCTAGAGACATTAACTCTGACTTTTGAGTATCTGAAATCTCAGTATCACTATATCTATCTATATGAGTAGAAAAATCAAGTATGGTTAATATGATATTTTTTCTAACTTCTAATTCTGTAAGTGACATATTAACTGTTTTCTATATTCTTAACTACTAAACCGTAAAGTATTTCGAGAGTATCTTCACTAACTGAGTTAGCAAGCATCCTAATCATGACTTCAGATATTAGCTCTCTATTTTCACCGTCCATTTAAACTTTCATTTTACATTAACTGGTAAAAAGCTGCCATTTTATAAAGTTTAATGAGAATATTTTCATTTATTTTGAGTTTCATTATATATTTTGAATGTGAAACTAATAGTTGGCTTAGGAAATATAGGAAGTAAGTATGATAATACCAGGCATAATATAGGCTTTGATTTTTTAGATTATTTAGCGAAAAAAGAAAATTTAAATTTCAGAGAAGAGAAAAAATTTAAAGCTTTCATCGCAAAAAAAGACGATATAATTTATATCAAACCAACTACATATATGAATCTTTCAGGAGATTCTGTATTAAAATTAATGAGCTTCTTCAAAATCAAAAGAGAAGATATCTTAGTAGCTCACGATGATGTCAGCATCAACTACCCTGAAACTAGGTTCTCATTCAATAGAGGAGCTGGTGGTCAACACGGTATAGAAGACATAATCAAAAAATCAGGTGGGAAAAGTTTTGGACGTATAAGAATAGGTGTGGGTCCTGACCCTGGCGGCGATAAAAGAGCTAACTATGTTCTTAGTAAGTTTAATAATGATGAACAGAATAAAAAAGAACTGATCTACAAAGACTCTGAATTTATATTGGATCAATGGCTTAAACTACCAATTGAAAAAATTCAAAACCCAAAAAACAAAAAACAAGCTAATGCTAAGCTAAAAAAGATGAATTATAAATTGAAAAAAGGTTTAACTCTCTGGTTTACTGGCTTATCCGGCGCTGGAAAATCGACAGTAGCAAATGCTTTAATTGGAAAACTATCTAAGAACAATAAAAAGTTTCCTTTAGAGCTTTTAGACGGTGATGAAATAAGAGAAAACCTCAATCAAGGACTAGGTTTCAGTAAAGAAGATAGATTTACTAATATAAAAAGAATATCTTTTCTTGCTGGTAAAATTTCTAAACATAATGTTCTAGTAGTAGTGCCAGTTATCGCTCCATACCAGGAAGCAAGAGATATGGCAAGATCTATGAGTGAAGATTTCATAGAAGTATTTGTGAATGCAAGTATAGAAAAAGTAGAGGAAAGAGATGTTAAAGGACTCTATGCTAAAGCAAGATCTGGTGAAATTCAAAATTTCACAGGCATATCCGATCCGTATGAGGCCCCCTCAAATCCTGATATAGAGCTTAACACAGACAAAGAGTCAATTTCAAAATCTGTTGATAAAGTTTTAAACAAATTATTGGAAAAGGGATATGTAGAAAAAATTTAAAAATAATTTTCTACATGAAATTTGAGATCATTTCCTCAAATTTACTTTGTCAAGTTTTTAATCAACAAGTTTATGAAAAGTTTTGAACATAAAATATTTAAAGACAGAGTCAAATAAATCCAAGTTTTGAACAAAAACTACAGTGTTTATTACTACTTAGGAATAAATTAATTAAAAAAACAAATATATATAAATTTAAGAAGAAATCTGTTTAAAAACTTGGTATATTTTTAAATCATGAAACTAAAAGTTTCTCAAAAATTATTAGACAAAGCTATCAAGTCAGTTAATAAAGCTGTACCAGCGAAAGGCATACAGCCAATACTTAACAATATTTATTTAAAAACACTTGGTGAAAAGTTATTATTAAATGCAACTGATTTAGATTTTTGGATTGAAGCTACGATTCCAGCTAATAATTTGAATGAAGGTTCAGTAGCAATTTCTGCAAAGAAAATAGAAGAAATTTCAAGTAAATTTTCTGATGAAGAATTAGATTTATTTATGGAAGATGAAAAGAAAATTCTTGAAATTGGTTCTGAGAAAATAAAATTTGATCTAATTGGTTTACCTGGAGATGATTTCCCAGCTTTTGAAAAACCAGATTTTATAGATCAAGATTTTATAAGTATCAATAGACAAGAGTTTTTAGATCTCTTAAACGTAGTTCAAATATCTGCTTCTAGATTTGATTTGAATAATATACTTGGTGGAATTTATATTGGAATTAAACAAGAAGAAGATAATTCATATTTTCTAGAATTTGCTAGCTCTGATGGTGGCAGGCTTTCAGCTTATAAGATGAAGCTTGATAATATTAATGAAACTCATAAGTTTGCTAACAAAGCTGTCATAGTTCCTATAAAAATTATTCTAGATGTTCAGAAGATCTTAGATACTAGTGTTGATGATAATGTAGAAATTGGTTTTCTTTCATCTAGAGTGGTATTCAAAACTGAAGATAGATATGTTGTTTCTAGAATACTTGAAGGTGAGTATCCTAACTACATGGAATTAGTTCCAAAGACTCATGACAAAGAAGCTATTATCAATAGAAAAGATCTTCAGCAAGCATTAGACAGAGTTTCAGTTATGGCTAATGAAGTTACCAATATGGTTAAGTTTTCATTCAATGATAATCAAATGACCCTTGAGTGTTCTAATTTGGATTTTGGTAATGCTGTTGAATCTTTAGAGGTTGTTTCTTACAATGGTTCAGAGTTTGAAATTAATTTTAATGTTAGATTTATAATGGATTACTTAAAGGTTATTGATTCGGATAATATAGTAATTCACATGAATGCTAACGAAAGTCCTGCTCTAGTAAAACCAGAGCAAGGTCAAGAACACATCTATGTGATAATGCCTTTAAAATCTAATTAATTTCTTTAATTATTAGTTTACTAAATTATTCTTAAGGGGTAACCGTTTATAAAAAAGCTAGCTGAGATTTTTTTGCATCTATATCAGATCTAAGTGAATTAGCTTTATCCTCATCATAGTTAGGTGTTGACTCAAGAGTTAATAGTTCACTTTCTAGACTTGCTATTTCATCTTCTATAAATATTCTTTGTTCTTCATCATTTGTAATATCTCTATTAACAAAGAATGCATCAACTGTATCTCTTGTAACTGATTCACCATCAACATCCATAGTAAAGCTACTGGTTAAACTTATATCGTTACCATTTTTATCAAACTTCTCACCAACGTTTCCAGAGTAGTTAGTTGAAATAGATGTGATGCCTACTTCTTCAAGACCTTTCATCTCACCTTTGCCAACTTTACCGTCTCCATCCATATCAGCCCAAACTTTAAGCTCACTGAATGCTTCATCTTCAGATGTAATTTGACCATCTTGGTTGGTATCTAATTTAGCTAATTCTTCATAACCATTATCAGCATCGTTTTGATCACCAAATAATTCTGAACCGTCATCAATTTGACCGTTACCATTTCTATCTAATGCTAAGAATGCATCATCAAACCCTTGACTACTTTGTGTCCATGCTGTTCTATCTAATTGTTGATCTGCATTTAAGTCGAAGTTAACTCCATTTTCAACAGATGTTAATTCGATTCCATCACCATCTATATCTAAGATCACTGGAGATGACCATCTGAAAGAAGAATCAACTACTTCATAATCCTGACCTTCTACTTCAATTGTTTGACCAGCTACAGTATCATCTGCTACATCACCCCATGCATTAGTATTACCAGACAATTCATTTCTATCTATTGTTCCAAGAACCTCTCCAGAGTGAATATCTACTATTACTGGTGTCGTAGCAGACATTTCTTTATCTTCGTCTGACATCATAGCCAAGACATTTTGATAAAGCTCGTCATTTGTTGAATCATAGTTTATTTGATTATAGTTATAACCATTATGATTATCACCGAATTGTCCACCAGATACACCCATTATATCTCCAAGTGAATGTGCATCCCAACCACCAACTACTATTACTTCTCTAGGTGCAATCATATCCTGTAATTCACTACTAGTAACTGTTTGATCGCCGAAAGCAAATGTTTCTACATTAGTTACTGTATTAACATCACCATTATCATTATCAGTAAATGTAAAAGTATTATTACCTTCATCAGTTATTGAATAACTACTAAAACCTTTATTTAGAGCTAAAGTATCATTTCCCTCGCCACCATCTATAGTATTGTCTCCATAACCGTCAGTTATTATGTCATCTCCAGCTCCACCTTCGATATTATCGTTTCCTTCACTACCGTCAATGACATCGTCACCGAATCCACCATCTATGGTGTCGTTTCCAGCTCCACCGTCTATAGTATCGTCTCCAGCTCCACCATCTATAATATCGTCACCAGCACCACCATCAATTGTGTCATCACCATCTCCACCATCTATAATATCGTCACCGGCTCCGCCGTCTATAATGTCATCACCATCTCCTCCATTAATAGTGTCGTTACCTTCTCCACCATTAAGATTGTCATTGCCAGCTCCGCCATTAAGAATGTCATTACCTTCGCCACCAATCAATGTATCGTTACCACCATTACCATTGATAGTGTCATCACCATCTAAACCATTTATTTCATCATCGCCATCGGTTCCCTCTAACACATCATCACTATCTGTAGCAAAACCTAATGCGATAGCTTCATGTAATTCAGCTATTGTGAATAATTCTTCGCCATCATCAGTAAGGAATAAAAAGTTTTCTACACTCATTACAGTGGTAGTATTTTCTGGATTATCAGCATCTGTAATTCTGATATTATTTCCGCTATCATAGTCAATTATAAAATCATCAGTACTTCCCTCAAAAACAACAGTATCTTCTCCTAAACCACCCATAACAGTGTTTTGTCCAGTACCAGCTACTATAAAGTCGTTTCCGTTTCCAGCATCTATTAGATCATTACCCGGACCACCATGTATATAGTCATCACCATTTCCAGCTATAATATGGTCATCACCGGCTTCCCCATAAATAACATCATTTCCATTTCCACCATAGACTCTGTCATCACCTGATCCAGCTAGTATTGAATCATTTCCACTACCGCCACTTATTAGGTCATCTCCTGCACCTGCGTCAATAACATCGTTACCACTAGTTGAACTTACATTATCATCACCATCGCCACTATCTATGATTGCGTCACTAACTACTGCAGAAATTATCCTATCATTACCATCAAATGAAGCAATATTACTATTATCATAGTCATAGATTGTATCGCCGTCATTACTTCCTGATCTTATATCGTTGCCATTTCTATTAAAAGTATTATTGCCTGACAATTCGTTTCTCATTGAGTCCAAACGTGAACTTATATTATCGACATCAATAGGAGCTAGGTCAGGATTATCCGCCATTGCTCTATCCAGTGTAGGGTCATATGATTGCCCATTAACCTTAACGCCTTTTCGGGTTAAATTGTTCTCTTCAATGTTTATCAAACTATCATTTAAAAAATTATTATTTATAACCATACCAATCTCCGAATCTTATTCGTATAGATAACATAGTATGGTTAAGCTTCTATTATGTTGCTGTTTTTTTTATATACTTATAGTGGAATTTTCTAGAAATTCAGAGATTGCTTTACTTATTTCTAAGTATCTATTATATATGTGCCAAGTTTTTTCTATGTTTATACCTGTTCTAAGAATTTTCATATTTTTTAAGAGATTAGCTTTGTTTTTTAATGTGTATATATTATCAATGTTTATTGAATTTAAATATGATTCGATTAATGTTTGATTATCTTTACTATATTTAGCAGATTCCAAACTAATTCCCATATTTTGCATTTCTTCTATATCTTTCGTTAGATTTGTCGGGTCTTCATCATATTTACCTAATTCAAGATCTTCTTTTATCTGATTAAATTTACTTTCTCTTTCTTTATACTTTTCAATAGCTTCTTCTTGTGTCATATAATTTGGAAGATCAGGAAGTAGTAATTTAGCTAATTTTTCTTTTCCGTATTTTAGAGCTAGTTCATAAGGCAATGCGGTTAAACTATTAGGGTTTTCTTTAAGGGATGCCATGAATTTTATTGAGCTTTTTGATTCTAGTAAATTAAAAAGTTTTTTTAATTTATCAAGTGATGTTTTAGACTAAGGTTCTAGTATTTCCTCTGCTATGGTGTGGTAGACATTATTATTGGTATTTTTGATAACAGGTAATCCCATAAGCGACATTTCAGGAACTTTATTTAGAAATTTTTCTACTAATTTGCTGTTGAAAATTTCTTTCGTAAAGAGTGCATTTAAGAGTGGGTATTTTTCTTCTTCCTTATCTAGAATAATGATTACTGAATCTGCGTCTTTGATTAATTGTTTATCTATTATGAACTCTAAAAAATTATCATCTGGATTTAGCTTTTTGTTTTTTTCTATATGATCATCAATATATATAATAAGTTTACTAGAACAGATTTATAATCATTTTTATTAATTTTGTTTTCAATATCTTTAAGTGTAGTTATAACAATTGAGTTTTTTTTAGGCTCATTAAGAAATTCGAGAAGAGCAGTTTGAACATTATCTAATTTCTCCAAACTAAAATTATCTGATGAACTATTTATAAGTTCTATTAATTTATTTATTTCTTCAGTAAATTCGTCTTTGATAGTGTAAGGTTTATTTTCTATTACTTTAATGTTGCTTAAAGTTTCTATTTCTTCTCTATTGATAACTTGTTTTTGCAAATTTTTGGAGGCTTTTTCCCAGAATAATTTTCTTTGTTTTTTGTTGTAATTATCATTTTTACTGGAATAAAAGAAGTTTTTTCCTTTTATTATTGTATAGGGATAACTTGTGTAAACCATGACTAAGTATTATAAATACCTTTATCTGAGAGACTCTCGTTAGAAATATTATTTTTCTTTAATGTAGTAATTATGTTTTTAGATTTCAGTTCTATTTCTTCGAACTCTTTTTCAGGATTGGAATCTGCTGTTATTCCAGCACCACTATGTAAGCTTAATTCTTGATTATTTTTATCATAAACAAGTGTTCTTATAAGAATATTGAATTCGCCACCTTCGTGGAATTTATAGTAACCTGCAGAGCCTGTGTAAAGACCACGAGTTTGATTTTCTATTTCTTCTATAAGTTCTATTGCTTTTTGTTTTGGAGTACCTGTTATAGAGCCTCCTGGGAAGCAATAAGAAAATATTTTTTCAAAATCAGGTATTCTTATTTCGTTTTGTTTTCGGGCGTGATTTATTTCAAGTATATGTTCTTGATTTAAAGCACCTTGAACCGTAGATATAAGATGAAAAAGATCTTTAAATTTATATTTTTGCATTAGCTCAATAACTTTTACTGATGCTGTTTTAGAAATTTTACCAATATCATTTCTAATTAGATCAACAATCATCATGTGTTCAGCTTTTTCTTTCTCCGAACAATCTAATATATTTTCTTCATTTAATTTTGCTGTTCCTTTTATAGGACTACTTTTTACTGTTAGTTCATTATTTTCAAAAGTGAATTTCAAGAAAGATTCAGGGGAACTACTGATTATTGAGTAATTTTCAAAATCTATGAAACTCATATATGGAGATGGATTTGAGTTTTTTAGATCTTTATATAAATTTTTAAGATCTTGGTAACTTAGTTTTTCTTTACTAATAATGACTTTTTCAGAAATATTTACTTGGTATATATCTCCTTCTTCGATGAATTTTTGGCATTTGCAGACATTATTTATAAATCTAGTTTTATTGAATAATTCTGTGTTAAGTAAATCAATAGTATTCAATTTTGAATGAGATGTTTCTTTTTGATTTTTAATAAGCAAATTTTCGTATTGTTTTTTATGAATTTCTTCATATAACACAATTTCTATTTTTCTTTCATAGCTTATGTAAGCAGCAAAACCTGAGTTTTTCAGATTTAAAATATCTGGATTTGCTGTTATGAAATTTTGCATGTCTTTAAAGCTATAGAATTTTGCTATAGCTTTATCTGCAAATATTTGGTTTTTTTGTTGATAAGAATTAACTGTATGCGTGTCTAAATCACAGGTTTCAAGAAGAAACTTATGGTCTATCAATTTTAAGTCTGACTGACGCATTACCATGAAATCCTTCTGCATTGATTACAGGCTTATGAATTTTGATATCTATGTAGTTGATAACGTTAAAATCATTGAAAAGCTTGTCAGTAATTGATTTACATAAGTGTTCAATTAAATTAAATTCTTTAGATTTAGCAACATCCTGGATAGCATGACTCAGAGAGACATAGCTGATACTATCTTCCATTTTGTCACCGTTACAAGCATCACGAAGATCAATTCCAACTATAAGATCAACAATTACTGCTTGACCTCTAATTCTTTCATTTTCATAGATTCCTAATCTACAAAAGGCTTGTACTTTTTCTAAATGTATTTCTGTGATCATAATTAACTTGCTGTTATTTCTGTTTTTAATCTCTTAACTCTTTCAGAGAACTCATAAGCAAGTTCACTTGTTGTATTTAGTACTTCTTCAAGATTTTTAGCTTTTTCTTTGAAGAAACTTAAGTCTTTCTCTAATTGGCTAATTTGAGATTCTTGTTTTTCAACTTGATTAGTTAGTTCTTCTTCCTTAGCTTTAGCTTCACTCATAAGCTTAGCTGAATCTTCATTAGTTTCAATAGGACTAGTTTCATTACTTTGGTTAGATTCTTTAGAATTATCTTCTGTATTGGATTTCAGTATTTTAGCTTCTAAATCCTCTAATTTATTATTGTACTCATCAATTTCTTTTTGAAGTTTGGTGATTTCTTCGTTCTTCTCATTTAGAGTGCTTTGAAGTTTAGCAATGCTTTTTCTTTCTTCATCACTTAATCTTGTAACCTCGTTAAGTGCTTTGTCTAGAAGAGATTGGCTTTTTTCTAGATTAGCTGCTTTTCCCAAACCACGAAAAATTATTTCGAAGATATTCTTAGAATTTCTCTTATTAATTTCTGTTAGTACTTTATCTTTTGCAGATTTTATAAAATCTGATATTTCTTTTAGCCTTGATTCATTATTTTGCATGTTCAAGCTCCTTAGGGTCTTCAGAAGTTCTTCCTGACTCTTCTTGCTCATTATTATCATTTTCTATCTTTATTTCTGTTTCAACTATTTTAGTTCCCATTCTTCTCTTGTCTTTTTCTAGATTTATAATCTCAAGATTTAATTTAGTGTTGACTGCAGGGAACTCTTTTTCAGAATAAGTAGATTTGTGAACTAGAGCTTCTATTCCAGGTTCTACTTCAGCGAAGAAACCAAATTCAGCGTGGCTGACAACTTTAGCTTCGTGTTTGCTACCAACAGCGTATTTCTTTTCATCGATAACAGTCCATGGATCTGGAACTATCTGTTTGCGGCTGATTGCAACTTGAAGATTATCCTGGTCTATTTTGAAAACTTTACCTGAAATATCATCACCAACATTAACTAGATCAGAAGGTTCTTTTAATCTAGCCCATGAAAGTTCAGATGACGGAATTAAGATATCTATTCCTTGATACTCAATGAAAACTCCAAATTTAGTAGTTCTCACAACTTTACCAGTAATTTCTTGACCAATAGCAAGTTTGCTCATTACTTCTTGGCTTTTGGCTTTCATTTGTTCTTCACTGATAGTCTTGTGATCTAATATGATTTTATTTTTTTCTTGATCAATTTCGTGGATTCTTGCTGGAATTTTTTTACCAACCCACTCATTTTGAGCGATATTTTTTAAAGTTTCATATTTATAATCCATTAATTTAAATGGAATGAAAGCAGTCTGATTAGTAGAAGAAATAATAACTTCAGCTCCGCTTTTTACTATTTTGCTGATGCTAACTTCAAGGTTTTGTCCTTGTAATTCTTCTAGTTGCTTCCATTTATTCTTATCTTCAATTTTCTTGACAGAAGCTCTGAAAACACCTTTGGTTTTCTTTTCTCTGTCAACTAATAAAACTTCAACTCTCTCACCAAGTTTAAAATCTTTTTTCTCTCCGAGTTCGTTTATATTCACAAAAGCTTCATAACATTTATTTATATCTAAATAAACACCTTGTGAATTCGAAGCAAGAACTGAACCAGTGATAACTTCTCCAAGCTTAGGTTCTTTATCTTGTCTGTCAAGCTGAATTTGCTCTACTAACTTAATGAACTTGTTTGACATAAATTAATACGTAATATTATATCTTAACTCATTTTTGCTTTGTAAACTCAGAAAAATAAAATCTAGATGCAAAAGCTAGCGCTAAAGCTATTCCCATATAAAAAAAACCAAATAAATTATATGGATCGCAACCTATATCTTTCAAAAATCTGAGTAAAAATCCTAAAGCTATCATAAGTAAGATAGTTACTACTCCTTTTGTACCGAAAAGAACTAAAAATCCTTTTAAGTAATTAATCGGGTTCGAATCAATTTTGTCTAGATTTTGTAAATTGCGCATGCAAGCTTTTTTAAGAACAGTAGATGATTTAACAATTCCTATAATTAATGAAAGAATTAATAGTGATAACATCCAGTTAGGTTCAACGAAGTAAGGCTCAAGCCATCCAAGTGCTCTCGATCCTATTCTAAAACCTACGCTTAACCAAATTATTCCGGCTAGTAGTAAGCTAAACTTTGCTGGTGTCATGTGTCATATTCTAACAAAGTTAAGTTTAAATTTACCAAGGATTTAACTTTGTGTCATTTTTCTGTTTTGAATCTGTAGTATTAAGTCTTTGAGGGTTTTTGGCTTCTTGGATTTGCATTAGTAAATTTTCAATTTCTTCTTTACTAAGCTCATTTTGATTTTCCTGTTTGTTTTTTTCTTCTTTTTCTTTTTGTTCGTCTTTTTTATCTTTGTTTTTTTTATCTTGTGTGTCTTTTTCTTTATCTTCTTTTTGTTCTTCTTCAAGAAGTTTCTCTGCTAGTTTGAGATTGAATTGAGCGTTTAAATCTTTAGGGTCTATTGCTAGAGATGATTTGTAAGCATTAATAGCTGATTTATAATCTTTTTGTTTAAAAAAACTATTGCCTAGATTATAGAAAGATTTTTCTTTGAGAAAATTATCCTGTGAATTATTTTTGATGCTTTGCTCAAAGGAGTTTTGTGCTGCCTTAAAATCATTTTCTTTATAGAGACAGATTCCTAGATGATAATTTAGTCTAGGGTTGTTGGGGTTTTTCACTAAATCTTTTATATAGTTATCTTTTGCTTTTTCAAAATTACTTTTTTTAAGTTCAGAGTTACCTTGAATCGTATTAATAAAAGCGTGTGCAGGATGGCTGTTGAATATAAGGCTGAACAGTAAGAATATCGAGAAGAAATTTTTAAAATTGAAATTACTTAAAAGTTCTATTAGTAGAAAAATGAAGGCTAGACCAAGAAATATTTGAAAACTTTCATGCCATCTTTGAACCTTGCCTGATTTAAGTTTGACTGACTCGTTTTCATTTCTAATAAAACTTCTATATAGTTGTTCTAGGTGAAAGTTGCCTGTTCTTGATCTAATGTACTTACCATCTGTGATTTCAGCTATTTCCTTAAGTAGTTTATCGTTTAATTTACTTACAACTATGTTTCCTTCTTTGTCTTTTATTAATTCACCTTGGTATTTTATTGGTGCGCCTTGATTAGAACCGATACCAATGGAGACAATTCTAATTCCTAGTTCTTTAGCTTCTTCTGCTTTTTTCTTGGTTGCTTCATCCTGTTCTTCACCGTCACTGATTACTATTAAGATTTTGGCTCCAGTTTTTACAGGTGAAAAACCTTTGATAGCCATATCTATAGCTGATTTGATGGACGTACCGGCTATAGGTACTGAATCTACATTAATTTCCTTGATCCAGTTTTTTATCATTTGATAGTCGTGGGTTAGCGGTGATTGCAGAAAACTTTTACCAGCAAAAATTATTAAACCTAATCTGTCACCATCAAGTTGATTCACCAGTTTCTCTAACTCTAATTTTGCTCTAAATAATCTAGATGGATTTATATCATCTGCAAGCATACTTTTTGAAACATCAATGGCTATGAAAATATTAGTTCCTTTACTCTCTATCTCTTTCCAGTCATAGCCCCATCTTGGTGAGACTATAGTAGTAATAAACATAGTCAAAGCCAGGCTTAAAAAGAAGAATTTAAACAATTGTAATTTTTTGCTAAATGAAGGAAGTATGGTTTTTAGATGTTTGGGATGGCAAAACTGTAATATGGCTTTTTTACTTTTTTGATATGACCAAGTTAGAAATATAATTAATGCAGGGATAAGAAGATATAGATATAAAAATTCAGGATGTTTGAGATTCATATTAAACCCTTTTCAGTATTGTGTTTGATAAAGTTATTTCGAATAAGAATATGCTAAAGGCAATCCAGAGAAAGTATTCATAAATATCTTTGTAGTTAGTGTATTCCCTGACTTCGACTTCAGTTTTTTCTAGCTTGTCTATTTCGCTATAGATTGCTTTTAACTCTTCTGTACTTTCAGCTCTATAATATTTTCCAGAAGTGCTTTCAGCAATTTCTATTAGTGTTTCTTCATCTATAGTTACACTTTGATTTATTGCTTTTTTCCCGAAAGGTGTGTCAACTATAAATGGTACTTCACCATCTTGTCCTATCCCTATAGTATAGATTTTGATCTGATATTCTTTTGCAAGTTTACTTGCTGTAATCGGTGAGATTGAACCTGAGGTGTTTTGACCATCTGTCATTAAAATTAGTACTTTGGATTTAGCTTTAAGATCTTTGAGTCTTTTCACTGCTAGAGCTATAGCTGATCCTATAGCAGTTGATTTCCCGGCTATGCCGATGTCTATATAGTTAACTAAATCTAAGAGTGCGCCATAGTCTCTTGTAATAGGACATTGAGTATAGGCTTCATCTCCGAAAACTATTAAACCTAATCTGTCATTGCTTCTTTTGAGTATGAATTCACTTAATATTTTTTTGACTACAGTTAACCTGTCTACAGCTTGATCGTTGATTTTTAGGTCCAACGCAGACATACTCTGTGAAGTATCTACAGCAAGAATTATATCCAAACCAAGATTTTTATTAGTTGAGAAGCTTTGACCGAATTGTGGTCTTGCAAGTGCTGTGATAATAATACATAGGCAAAGTATTCTAAAAATAAATGGAATATGAAAACTGATCTTATCGATTATATTAGTTAAGCCTAGATTGCTTTCAGCAAGGCTTATTTGTAAACTATTTATGCTTGATTTTTTAAGATATAGATATATCAGTATTGGAATTAAAATCAGTAACAGAAAGAATACAGGATTTGCAAAGCTCATAAATCTTCCTCCTCTTCATCTGTCTCAATAATAAATTGGCTTTCAATGATTTGTATGATTTCTAAACTTTTGGATAAATCTTCGAGTTTATCTTCACCTGAAAAGGATTTTTTAGCGAATTTTGCTAAGTCTGCTCTTTCTAAACATTTAATTAGATTATGTGAGGAACTGGTTTCTAGATTTTTGATTTTAGTAAGTACAGTTTCTATTTCCTTAGTTGTTTTATCTAGGATAGAAATTGAAAAACGGAAATCCAAATAAGATTTCAATAATTCTGAATACTTTTCATAGAAGACTTTTGAATCTGAGACTTGTTCTAATTCTTTTAGCTTTTCAATTATTTTTTCATTTAATGGTCTAATATCTGATTCGTCTTTTTTCTTGTTTTTGAGATAAATGTAAACGATTACTGCAGCTATGACCAAGATAAGGGGGACTATTAGCCAAATAGGAATTTGCATAGAAACAAATCCGTGAACGTCTTTTAAACTATTTATAAGTTTTTCTTTGGTGAGCTCGTCCATTCAATATAAAATTATATCAATAGAAATTTTAGCCACAGTTTATGATGATAAAATACTGGTATTCATGCTGCTGAGAACGATTTTCTTATTATTAGTATTACTTTTCCCTTTAGCTAATAATTGTTTAGTACTTCAAGCATCTGCAAAAAAAAACATTCTTTTTATAGCGATTGATGACCTAAACGATATGGTTCCTATCCTAGATCAGGGAGCTATTGTTAAAACTCCTAATATAGATAAACTTGCAAGTAAATCTACAGTTTTTACTAATGCTTTTGCTTCTTCGACTTTATGTAATCCATCTAGATTTTCTTTACTTACAGGTCTGAAACCAAGTACAACAGGGGTTTATCTCAATATAAGTAATTCCTTGTTATTAGAAGATGAGTATTTAAATATCATGACTTATCTTAGGCAGCATGATTATCAAACTATTGGTGTTGGGAAAATTTTCCATGGTACTCAAAATCAAGAATCTGCCTGGGATATATACCATGGTTATCACAAGAACCGTTTTGCTACTAGAAAATCGCATAATAAATGGCCTGTTAATTGGGGTGTCGTCAATGATAAGTTTTTAGACCAAAGAGATGAACTAGTCACAGACAAGGCTCTAGAATATATTTCTAAGAAATTTGAACAGCCGACTTTTTTAGCTGTAGGTTTTCACAATCCACATCTGCCTTGGTTTTACACTAAAGAAATTTATGATAAGCATGCTATTCCTTTGTCTAAGATTCATAAGCCAGAGGAACCAGAGTATATACTTTCTGACTTACCGAAGTCTGCAAGAACACTTGCCATTCAATACAATATTTTTGATCAATCAAATTATCATGAGAAGGTAATCGATGCTCATGAATGGAAACGTGCTATTCAAGCATATTTGGTTGGTGTTGCTTATATGGATGAGAAATTAGGTGAGCTTCTTGAAGCTTTCTATGCAAGTCCTAACTTTGAAGATACTATAGTTGTTTTGTGGAGTGATCATGGTTATCATCTCGGTGAAAAGAAACATTGGAACAAACATGGTTTATGGGAGAAGACTACTCATATTCTTCTTATGTTCTCATTTCCACAGAGACAAAAAATAGTTAATAACTCAGTTGTAAGTCTATTAGATGTTTTTCCAACTATTATTGATTTTCTAGGATTGCCTAAACTTGATCAATTAGAAGGTAATTCTCTTATGCCTATTATGTTTGCAAGTAATGCCGATTGGGATAACCATGCTTTAACTACTATGGATTATAAGAATCATTCTGTTCGTGGCATTCGCTGGCGTTATACTCGTTATAAAGATGGGTCTGAAGAGCTTTATGATAAGAAATTTGATCAGAGAGAGTTTTATAATTTGGCTGAGAATAAGTCTTTGAAGCAGGTTAAGAAGAGACTTAAGAAGTTTTTACCAGAGGATAATCATAAGCCGATTCCGGAAGAGGTGTTTGTTCATTAGTATTAGCCCAGTGCTAACTGAATGCAGTTATTTTCTTATGAAAATTACTGTGGAATTTTTCTTTGTAGTATTCGACTTCATTTTCATTTACTTTAATCATTCCATTTAGTTTCGTATCATTTTGATTTTGCTCTTCATCAATTTTAGTTCGTACTATAGTTAAATCTTCTCCAAATTTTTAAGTTTTTGGGGATATTCTTTATATGAGCTTCTCTCATATCTAATCTTCCATTTACTGTCATATTGTTTGGCAGTTTGACACTTTCAGATTCAGTTAATCCTTGCATTATGAGATCTCCATAAATATTGATTCCATCTTTTAGGACTGGGTTCCCACCCCATATTTTTAAATTACCAACTATGTTTTTAATATTAAAATTTCTAGTAGTTAAATCACTCATAAAATCTTCATCAAATGTTAAATTACCAATTACTATTTCAAGGTTTTTTATTAGGTTAAAATTTTTATAGTTGATTTTTATTTCTTCTCCTGGATTTATAATTAGCTTAGTATTTTCAGTTATATCATTCTGTTCAAACGCTATTTCATTCTTGTTATAGGTATAATTAAATTCAGCTTTTAAAGCTTCTTGAATCTTTTCTTTGAGCTCTCTTTTATTTTTAAAAACTCTATTTTTGATTTCTGTAAATCTTTTATTTTCATCTGATGATACCCTAAAGGATTTTACTCTTGAGTCAAAACCGTCCTCTTGAGATAGGAATAATAGTTCATTTAGGTTTAGTTTCTTATCTCTGTTTAATTTATCTTCAATTGTATTTATTTTTTTTACATTTTCTACTCTTGATATATAGTTACGAAAATCTTTAAAGCTTGTAAGCTCAATCAGTTTTTCTTGAAGTTTATCTAGGTACACAGAATCGGTTAGATCCTGATCTGTTTCTTCTCCCTGAATACTATCAATGTATTGATTTATGTATTGATTTTCTTTTATTTGAATTCCAATTTTAGGAATGTATTCATTTGTATTAGTTATATCAAAGTATATTAATAACTTATTATTGTCTTTTAAGTAAGACTCTGCATATGGAGTTAATCTAAAGCACCAATCGCTGCCTTTACTTTCGATTAGTTTTGTTAATTTTTCTTCGTCTCCTTTTGAGAATATATTCCATATGCCACTTGTGATTTCTTGTTCTTGTCTATTTATTTCCTCGTTGAAAAATTTTGCGTATATTTTACTAAAGGAAATACTCATGTTACTGAAGAATTCTTTGTCCTCTACTTTTAAACTCTTTGGATTCTTGAAATAGTTTTCGATTAGAGTTAATGTTTGATCGAGTGCTTGTGTATTTAATTCTGGGAATAGCGCTCTATCACCCGATTTTCTATCATTATCAAACTTTATTTTGTTATTCTTATCTTTGCTTTGTTTTAGTTTGCTCAGTTGATGCCAAACTAAATATCTAGTTTTTGTTGAGTACTTATTTTTACAATCCTTTGAATCAAGGTAGTTGAGCCAGTTCTTTAATCCCTCTATTTGAGATTCTCGTGATAACTTTACTTCTATTGGCTCTTCTTCCTTTGCCTTTGGTGCTGTATAAAACCCATTAACATATTCATTTTTTAGTGATTCATATTCTTTATTTTGCTCGTTTTCTTGGAGTGATTCAAAATATTCTTCACTGATATTGAAAAGTTTTTCAATTAGGTGATTTGGATGTGAATTTTCTTTTTTTTGATGTAAAAGATTATTTAACTCCTCTCTTGCTTTTAAGATAATAGGGTTTTGGTTCTCTGTACCTTCTCTAATATTTTGGGGTGATAAATAATAGTTGAGTAATGACTTTCTAGCAAGAGGTAGATTATTTTTTACTATTTTTGCTATTGGAATCGAATTAGACATATTTCACGAGTAGTTATTAAGATAATTGTATTATGGTGTGGTTGTTTGTATTTATATTTTATACTTGTTTTATTTTCTGGTTGGCTTTTGTGCTTTTTAATTTTTCGACTATAATCGATGAAAGTAGTTAATATTGATTTATTTCGACTATAATCGAAATAAAAGTTAAAATTGTAATTATTTCGGGTATAATCGAAATAGTGACTAAAGGTTTACTACGTAAAAATTATTTAAAGTCTATTAAGCCTTTTATAGATAAATCTGTAATTAAGGTTATTATTGGTATGCGCCGTAGTGGGAAAAGTTATTTCCTAAGGCAAATAATTGAAAAGCTTATAGGGCAAGAAAAACAAGTTGTTTATATCGATAAAGAAAATTTGGATTTTAAAAATATTAGAGATTTTAATGATTTAGATGAGTATATTAAATCCAAAATTAATAAGAGAAAAAAAACTTATTTATTTATTGACGAGATTCAAGATATTCAAGGCTGGGAGAAAGCAATAGCTTCATATCAAGGTTCAGGTAATTTTGATATTTATATTACAGGATCTAATTCTGAGCTTTTATCTTCTGAATTATCAACACTAATATCTGGTCGCTATGTTGAATTTTATCTCTATACATTATCTTTTAATGAATTTATTGAATTTAGGAAAAGATCATTGAAAAAATTTAAACGTAAAAATTCTAATAAAGTAAATTTGCAAAAAGAATTTTTGAATTATTTGGCATTTGGTGGTCTACCAGGAATTCATGAATTTGACTTAGATAGAGAAAATATTTATAAATTAATAAATGCTATTTTCAGCACTATCGTTTTAAAAGATTTAGTAGCTAGGTATGAGATTCGAAATGTAAGAATTCTTGAAAATATTTATAGTTTTATTTTTGATAATATAGCTAATATTTTTTCAGCAAAAAAAATTGCTGATTATTATAAATCTCAAAATATAAAAGTTAGTGTAGATACGGTTCTTAGTTATATATCTCATTTAGAAGCAGCTATGCTTTGTAAAAAAGTTCCTCGCTATGATCTAAAAGGGAAGAGACTTTTAGAAGTCCAAGAAAAGTATTTTTTAAATGATATTGGTTTTAGAAATGCTTTATTAGGTTTTAGCTTAAAAGATATCAATGCTTTACTTGAAAATGTGGTTTATTTGCATTTGAAAATGGCTGGATATCAAGTATATATTGGAAAAATGGATAATTATGAAATAGATTTTGTCGCCAAAAAGCGTGATGAAATAATTTATTATCAAGTTTGTTATTTACTTAATGACGAAAAGGTAGTAGAAAGAGAGTTTAGACCTCTTCTCAGGATAGAAGATGCTTATCCTAAGTATGTTTTAAGTATGGATGAACTATGGGATGAGCATTATTGTGGGATTAAACGTTTGAATATTATTGAGTTTCTTTGTGAGGTTTTTTAGTTTATGGTTGAATTAAGTAAAGAATTTATAATTTCAGAGTTGAAGAGACTTGCTGAAGCGAATGGGGGGAAGGCTCCTGGTTTTTCTTTTTTTTATAAGGAGACTGGAATAAGCCATCATCAATTAAATTCATATTGGATAAACTATAGTGATTTAGTCAAAGAGTCAGGATATGAGCCAAATGAGTTTACTAAGGCATATACTAATGAATTTATAATTGAAAAATTTATAGGATTAATTGGTGAGTTTAAGCAATTCCCAACGCAAAGGATCTTAAGATTTAAGGCAAAAAACGATTATTCTTTTCCAAGTATGACAACAATGTGGGGAAAATTTGGTTCTAAATTCAACACAGCAAAAAAGATATTAGAATCAGGATTAGCTGATAATAATTCTTTGGTTTTAGAAGTGTGTCAAGAAATTGTTGATAATCCTAAAAGTAAAGCTCAATTGAAGGAAAGTCTGGATTCTGAATTAATTGAGACTCAAACTCATAAACTTGGTTTAGTTTATTTGTTCAAACACGGTGATCGTAATGAATACAAAATTGGTAAATCACTAGATACTGTAAGAAGAGGACAAGAACTTAGAACACAAATGCCACAGGATTTAGAGTTAATTCATGAAATTAAAACTGATGATCCATTTGGTATAGAAAAATATTGGCATAAAAGGTTCGAGAAAAAAAGATTAAATGGTGAGTGGTTTAACCTGTCTTCTGATGATATTAAGGCTTTTAAAAGATGGAGGAGGATATATTAACTTATATTTATAAATTTTATTACTACTTCTAGAGTTAATTTAAATTAAAGGCTAAAATATAAGACTTAATGTCTGACAATAAAAAAATTCTAATAGTTGGTGCAGGTTTCACTGGTGCTGTAATAGCAAGAGAGCTTGCAAAAGAAAACTATGAAGTTAAAGTGATTGATAAACGCTCACACATAGCGGGAAACTGTCACACTGAAAGAGATTCAGATACTAATATTATGGTTCATAAATATGGACCGCATATATTCCATACTGATAATGAGGAAGTTTGGAATTATGTAAATAGTTTTGATACTTTTATGCCTTATATAAATAGGGTTAAAGCTACTTCTGGTGGAAAAGTTTATAGTCTCCCGATTAATTTATTTACTATTAATCAGTTTTATGGAAAGACTTTAAATCCACAAGAAGCTCGTGAATTTATTGAAGAGATTGCTGATAAATCTATTACTGACCCTCAAACCTTTGAAGAACAGGCTATGAGATTTATAGGTAAAGATCTTTATTATGCATTTTTCTATGGTTACACTAAAAAGCAATGGGGACTTGAACCTAAAGAGCTTCCAGCAAGTATTTTAAAAAGATTACCAGTACGCTTTACTTATGATGATAATTACTTTAATCATAAGTATCAGGGAATGCCTTTAAATGGTTACACGAAAATCGTTGAAAAAATTTTAGATCATGAAAATATAACTGTTGAATTGAATAGTCATTATGATCAGTCAGTAAACTCACAGTTTGACCATGTTTTCTATAGTGGTCCTATAGATGAATATTATGATTCAAAATTTGGGACTTTAGATTATAGAACATTAGATTTTGAAGAAATTCGTTCAGAAGGTGATTTTCAGGGAACAGCTGTTATGAATTACTGCGATGCTGAAGTTCCTTATACTAGAATTACTGAACATAAATTCTTCTCTCCATGGGAGACTCATGATAAAACTATTTGTTTTAAAGAATATAGCAGAGCTTATAAAAAAGGAGATATTCCTTACTATCCAGTCAGACAAGTGAAAGAGAAGGCTATGCTTGAAAAGTATTTAGAAGTTGCTGAAGCTGAAGATAAAGTGAGTTTCGTTGGACGTTTGGGTTCCTATCGTTATATGGATATGGATCTTACTATAGCTGAGGCTTTGAAGACTGTTCGTGAGTTTTTGGCTGTGAAGAAAGCTGTGGTTCTGAGTTAAAATTCATTGATATTTTCAAAGCTAATAAATCTAACTGGATAGCCTTTGTATTCTGTTTCTTCGTTTATTATTTCATTAAAAATAACCAATTCTTTTGTGTGAGGATATTTTCTTAGAAATTCTTTCATATTTTCTGGAATTACAGCTTTTTTAAGTTTGGATTTTACTTCTATTGCAGTGATTTCCCTATTTTCATACCAGATAAAGTCTATTTCAGAACCTTTAGTAGTTCTCCAGAAAAAAATATCAGTATTAGCTTCTTTTCTTATAGAAAGTAAGTGATGATAAATGAAAGTCTCCCAAATACAGCCTTTATCATTTCTAGAATTGACTTTTCGGAAATCTTTTATGAGAGCATTTCTAACTCCTTGGTCATAGAAATAGTATTTTTTCGATTTTTTTAATTCGTTACTTAAATTATTTGAAAAAGAATTGAGCTTATAAATTACAAAAGTCTGTTCAAGTATACTTAAATATTTTTCAACAGTTTTTGAGCTTAGATTTAAATCATTGGCTAGGCTTGATGTTGAAACTATTTGTCCTTGAGATTCTGCAAGTATGAAAATCAGGTGGTTAAATGCAGATATATTTTCTTCTTTAATAAGTGCTTTAATATCTTTTTGGATATAAGTCGCCACTATTAATCTTAGATATTCTTCTTTATCACTATTGTTGGGGTATTCCTTTATATCGTATAAGCCTGGAAGAGCTCCATAGCAGAGATAATCATCTAACTTTAAATTAATTGAATTACTTAAAAACTCTTCGTAACTTAAAGGTTTGATTTTATATTCTTTAAACCTACCTACTAAACTTTCTTGAATATGTTTGTGCATTTCAATAGCTGAAGATCCTGAGGCATAAATTTTAATTGATGGATTTGTGTCATAAATAGCTTTAAATATATGTGAAGCATTATTTATGTAGTGAAACTCATCTATGAAAATCAAGTCTCCAGATTTTTCCAATAATTGAATAATTTCTGCATTACTTTTATTGAATAGAACTAGATCTTCAGGTCTTTCTAAATTAAAATATTTGCTTTTTCTTTTTTTATTTTCTTGTTCAAGTTTTTTGAGTAAGTATGATTTACCTACTTGCCGTGCACCAAATAATATAGTGATTTTTTTACTATTTAAGTCATCTTCTAGTGAATTATAAATAGTTCTTTTGAACTCCATATTTATATTTTACCCATTTTTGGACCACTGGTCCAAAATCCTGCTAAAAGTATGTTTTTGGACTTGAAAAGCTTTTGATATGAAAGTCAAGTTTCATGGAGTTTTATTAAAAATTCTATACTAAATAGTTATAAATGAGTGCTGCTCTATCTTTTGTTTCATTATCTTTGTTATTTGTTTTATCGATACTAGGGTCATTTTCTAAATCTACATAGCCAATGTAATCTATAAAATCCTGCATATTTTTAATATCTTTGAAAAGAATGAGAGGAGTATAGTTTTTTAGAATCATATTTTTTAAATTACTTTTTTCGTCATCATTAAGCTGTAATTTATCTGATAATTTATTGATTATCCATTCATAGTCTGATTGTTTGTTGAAATAGTTACTAAGAAGTGAATCCATAAATTCTGGTATGTCATTGTTAAAATCAAAATGTTCATATATATAACCATATTTTTTGGCTAATCCTAGTTTTTCAAGAAGGTCATCTGCGTCATAACTATCTTTGAAGTATGCTGTTGTTAATTCTAGTTCATCGATATTATCTCTAATTAAATTATCTAAAAATTCGGATAATTTTTTAAATCTTCATTCTGTAATACATTATTCTGTATTACATTGTTTATGTTTTTGATTTTCTGCATTGCTTCAAAAACATTTTTTGTAATTTCACAGCTTGTTTCTTTTTCTTGAATATACTGTCCATAACACTTTGAGTCAAAGGAATTTGTTAATATGTAAGTTTCATCAAGTAGTTTTTTAGTTGCATTGAATTCTTTATCTTCAAGTCCGATTAATTTTTGTTCTTTTTCTAAGATTTGTTTTTGTTTTTTTATAGTATTCAAGATGGTTGAGTTAACCAACATTCTTAAGATAATAACAGATTGTTCGTAGTATTATTTTGTTCTTAAAGTTTTTCTTATATTAATGCTAAAATAGCTTTCCAAGCATGAAATTAGCCGCAGTTATAGTTACATTCAATCGACTAGAGAAGCTTAAAAAAGCTATTTCATCTATTTTGGCTCAGAAGATTGATTATGTAGTCGTTTTAAATAATAAATCTACTGATGACACGGCTGAATGGTTAGACGTAGAAGCCAAGAAAGATTCTAGATTAATTCCAGTTCACTCTGAAGAGAATACAGGTGGTGCTGGTGGTTTCTATCATGGTTCTAAATATGCTATTGAAAATACTGATGCTGATTGGCTTTTACTCTATGATGACGATGCTTATCCTCGTGAAGATTTAGTTGAAAAGTTTAGAGCTATTAAAGAACTTGATAGAGAAGATGTTGGAGCTGTTAGTACAGCGGTTTATATGCCAGATGGAGACTACGCTGACTTTAATAGACCAGGAATTAATCCATTTAAATCTAGATTTGATTTAATGAGATATTTGTTTTCTAAATCAGGTCCCTATTTAAGTTATGCTCAGCTTAGATACGCAAATGCTGTTCCTGTCGATTATTCATCCTTTGTAGGATGCTTTGTTAAGCGCAAAGCTATTGAAAATGGCTTGGGTTACCCTCGTAAAGAGTTTTTTATCTATTGTGATGACTGGTTATACACTTTAGAGCTTTCTAAGCTAGGTTATAAAAATCTTTACTATTCTGATTTGGTTTTCTATCATGATTCGAATACTTTTATAGATGATTATGATAAACAGATATGGAAGAAGTATTATGCTTATAGAAACTCACTTACTTTCTATAAAAGAGCATCAGGTGCTTTCTTTCCATTAATCTTAGTAACTAAGCTTGCTAAATGGCTTCTAGATTCAGCAAAGTATAAAAAGAAGAAAGAGTATTTAGAAACAGTAGTAAAGGCTTGTAAAGATTATGCAAAGCACTGATACTAAATCTGACTTAGCTTTTCTTTATAGAGAAGAGAATAAAAGCTTTACTCATTCTGACAGGGTTTCAGTAGTTATAGTTACTTTTAATAAATATAATTATGTACGTGATCTTTTAATTTCTTTTCAGCATATTAATTATAATAAGGATCTTTTGGATATTATCGTTGTAGACAATGCTTCTAATGATGGAACTGAGGAGAAACTAAGAGAAGAGTTTGGTGAAACTATTACCTTAATTCAGACTGGGGCTAATTTAGGTGGTTCTGGTGGTTTTAATACTGGCATGAAATTTGCGATGGAATATCATGATAATGAATATATTTGGCTTGTAGATAATGATGCTGTCGTTCACGTCGATGCTCTTAATTATCTTCTAGAATCTATGAAAGCTAATCCTAAAGCAGCTGCTGTAGGTTCTATGATTCTTCAGTTGGATAATCCTGAGTGTGTAAGCGAGATCGGGGCGATGATGGATTGGTCTAAAGGTAGAATAGTGATGCAGAATACTGGTGAAAAGTATGAAACTATTCTTGATAAATCGGAGCGAGTTTTAGATTATTGCCCAGCATGCTCTCTTTTGAAAAGAAGATCAGCACTTGAAGATATCGGTTTCTGGGAAGAATATTTTATTCATTTCGATGATGTGGATTGGTGTTTAAGAGCGATTAGAGAAGGTTATCAAATCATTTGTAATCCTAAGTCTATAACTTTTCATGAGTCTATGAACCAAAAGCAACCGACTTGGATTCGTTATTATAATATTCGTAATTTACTTTATACTTACGCTAAGTTTAAGCCATTAAGGTTATCTTTTGTATTTTTAAAGTTCTTTTTAGGCGCTTTTTACTTTTTTATTCATGGTTTAAAAAACAATTCAGGATTGATTTTCAAGGCACTCTGGGATTTTCTTCGAGGAAAAAAAGAAAAACAGGATTTTTCTTTGGAAAATTATCAGAAGCTTTCTGACTTTAACTGGGAAGAATATTCTAATGAAAACTCAGCTAATTCTATTTTAATTTTTAATATTAAAGAGAATTTGAATAAATTTATTGAAGTTACTGGCTTTCAAATTACTGATACTACTAAGATTTTAATTTATCCTGAGAAGAAAAACTTCTTTTCCTTGTGGGGAATTGGGTATGCTCAGGATATGGCTTCTTTAGCTGCTATGTTCAAAGATAAAAAAGTTATTATAGATGGGGATTTAGAGTATAAGTTTATGTTTCCTTGTCCTGTAAAGAAATTAGTGGTTTATCCATTTTACCAGACTATGCTTGATTTGAGATAATGAACTTAAGATAAAATATATTAATTTTTTTTCATATAAGGATAAAATTTAATATTTCATTGTATTATTATGTATTGATATGAATAAAAAAGTTTTATCAGTTTTCTTAGCTATTTCATTTATTTTCTCGGGTATTCTAGGTGTAGAGTCTAAAGAATTTGATTTTGAACAATCTCAAGAGATATTTATTGATGGCGAGGTTTCAAGCATGCCTAGTGAGGATTTTTTAGATATAGATCCATCTTCTAGTAGTTTTGAGTGTGATAATAAAAATCCGCCAGATAGTATTATTGTGAAAATTAAAGCTGCTGACCAGAGTCAGTTAAAAGCGAAGTCCTTAGGGCTTTTTTCTGTATTAAATAATTCTTCTTCAGCAAATTCTGAGTCTGAAAATATCAAAATAGTTGAGGAACTTTTAGATAATATTTCAGTTAAGGATGTTAAAGATATAGAACCTTTATTTAAAAAGGAAGAGGAAATTATACAATCAGCGATTCAGGCATCATCGGTTTCTAGTAATAGTATTGGAACTCTTAACCTTAATTCAAATCTAAAATTCCAAGCGATTCCTGATCTTTCAAGTAAATATGGCTTTGATAGGGTTTTTACTATTAATTTAGATCTTGATGATTCTAAAGATAAGTGCGCAGAAATATTTTCTATCATAGAAGAATTAAATAAACACCCTCAAGTTGAGTATGTTGAAATAAATAAAAGTCTTCATATCAATTCCATTGAGGATGGTAATCCCGATGATACTTTTTTTCAAAGTAGTGGACAATTTTGGTCTGAAAACTTCGATGAATTATGGGGAATTAAACATATCGAGGCTGATAAGGTGTGGCAATATTCTACAGGCAAAGATACTGTAGTTGCTGTCGTTGATACCGGTGTTGATTATAATCACCCGGATCTCTGGGATAATATTTGGATTGATGCTGATATTCTCGCTGCTCATTTAGGTTCTGACCCTGACTTAGATCAGGATGGTGATGTCGATCTGACAGATGTTGATTTAATTGATGGTGACTTAGATTTTAAGATAGAGCCGAACGAAATAATTGATGGCATGTTTGGTTACAATTTTGTTGATGATAACTTTGACCCGATAGATGATAGAGGTCATGGTACTCATGTTGCAGGAACTATTGCTGCTGTGGGTAATAATAGTAGAGGTGTTATAGGTGTTGCTCCTAATGCAAAAATTTTAATCGTTAAAGGTTTAAATAGGTTTGGGCAAGGTTATACTAATGATCTAGCAGCTGCAATAAAGTACGCAGCAGATGAAGGTGCAGATATCAGTAATCATTCATGGGGCGGATCAGGTTACTCTCCTACGTTAGAGTCAGCTATAAATTATGCTCATGAGCTTGGAACTTTAAATATTGCTGCTGCAGGTAATAACTATTTTCCGATTAGTAGTATTCACTCACCTGGTACTTTATCCACTTTAAAAAATACAGTTACTGTAAGCGCTCTTGAGAAAACAAATTTTAGTTTTAGAAGACCATTATACTCTTCGTATGGACTTGAAACAGACTTGTCAGCTCCTGGTTCAGATATTGTATCTACTGGATATGAGTCTTATGGACCTAGAATTGGAGATACCAGTTCTGAACAAGAAAATTATCAATATCTCAATGGTACTTCTATGGCTGCACCTCATGTTGCTGGTGTCGCAGCTCTTCTCAAATCATTAGATCAAAGTTTGACACCTGATCAAATAGCAAGGATTCTAAAATCTTCACCTCAGTCTCTAAATACCGTTAATGCTTTAAAAGCTGTTGAGAATATTAATTTAAGTACGATTACCGCAAAGATTGACACAAGTAGTGCAATTATTACTGATGGTTTCGTAAACTTATTTGGTGATGCTAGTTCTACAGACGGAAGCTTTAATCGTTTTGAAATATGGGCTATTTCAAATGTTTATAGGCAAAAGCTTTTTACGGGTTATACTCCACTTTCTCAAACCTTGCTGGTTCCTCTTAATGTTTCTAATTTAGCAAATGACCAATATAGTATAGAACTTCGTGTCTATAATAATGAAAACCAATATGTAAAAGATGATGTTTTATTTCATGTCATTAATAATGCTCCGATAGCACCTACAGTTATTAACCCTGAAGATCCTTCATACTCAGATGAACAGGTTTCAATTTTCTTCGATGTTCTTAGAACAAAGGATTATGGGCGTTTTGCTGATTATAAAAAAGAGAACATAACTGAATTTAGACTCTATAGACAAGAGGAGAATGAAGATTCCTATACTTTAGTTAAGACAATAGATGCTACTGATTACAATTCTTTAAGGATGCCCTGCAAAACTCAAATTTCAGTGTAGAAGTTGTGAAAGTGAGCTTTGAGAGTAGTTTAGAGTCAGCTAAAGTATCTAATTTTTGAGATATTGGAGCAATTCAGTGCATTTTA
>JAKVAO010000040.1 GCA_022447685.1 Candidatus Caenarcanales bacterium
ATGGTCAAAATAGCCATGATCCGTATTATGACTAAAAGACTCGCTTGATTTAATTAACTTTCAAGACAGGCTCTTAGGATTAATGATTATAAATTTTTCACCACTTAGATTCTCACTCCATTCTTTATATAATGATCCGTTTTCATTAGCACCTTTTAGGGATTTATCTGCACCCTCTATAATTTTAGTAGTATTGAACCCATCACTATTATCAATTTTAGGAAGAGAAGCAATATCATTAGGTTTTATAGCTGTTGGGACACTTTCTCCGAAGGCAGTATCAATACCCCCTGGGCTAAGTCTCTGTAATATTTAATTCTGTTTCTGGACGCCCCGAAAATCCATCGCCAGAATCATTAGATTTACCAACAGAGACTTCCGTTTTATCACTAGAGTTAAGTACTTTAATTTCATTTTGAATTTTCGCTATATCCTCTTTAGTAAATCCGTACTTATTTTCCAGTTCTTGTGGATTCAACTTTAGATCAGCTTTAACAAACTTATTTGCGATTTGCTTAATCTCAGAATCCTTATTTTCTCCTTTACCAAAATCATAAAGTTCTAAATGTAGTGATAAATTTTGTTCTTTAATAGAAGGTTCTGCCTTGGTAGTATCTGGGAATTGAATACTATTACTATTAAAACCAATATTTGACTCAAAATATTCTAAAAAAGTTCTAACTATATAAAAACGTCTATCTTTCATAATAATGTATTACCAACCATACATTAAGAAGATGTTAAATACTTATCATCCTCATTCTGCGACTCAAGACTAGCTAAAATATCTCCCATTTGTTCAAAGGATAGCCCCCAGTCTTTGCGCAATAACCTAATTTCATTAGCAACCTCCATCGGGTTCACTATCCCTCGAGCATCCAAATCTCGCATGAGATATGAAGTTAAATGCTTCAAATTTTGATCTTTATTACTGTCAGTATTACTATATTTAAAATCATAGAGAAGCACGCGAAGCTTGGCGCTATACTTATTGTCGTAATTAGTGCTGGCTTCTGATGCAACTAATAAATCATCAGATTTTTCATCATTACCGGGGAGAAACCTCGTTCACTTCATCTGTTCGGTAAATGGAATTATAATATCGAAAATTATTATTAATTTCCATATACACGTTCTCCCCAGCTCTAATTAAACTCAGTTTAAGAAAAGATTGAATAAATATTAAAGTCTACAAGCTTAAAAGACGGATGCAGCAAGAGTGATTGCAACATCTTCTATTTCTGGCACGTGAGTTCCTTGAAATACAGTTTTGCTTGCAGAGTCAATCATAATACTGCAATAAGGGCAAGCTACAGAGATTTTATCTGGTTTATGTTCATTAAGCTCATCAAAACGCATTGAATTGATTTGACTTCCAGGCATTTCATACCAGATCTGAGCTCCGCCGCCGCCACAACAAGTACTTTTCTCTTTTTCGTGAGCAACTTGCTTAATTTCAAGTCCAGGAATACTTTCTAATATAAAACGTGGTGGATCAAAAACTCGGTTGTAACGCCCTAGATAACAAGGATCATGATAAGTAATAGACTGACTTACATTATTTTTAGGGACAAGTTTAGATTCTTGAATTAGAGAAGCCAGAATTTCACTGTGATGGAATATCTCAACACCGATTAAACCAAACTCAGGATATTCATTTTTGAAAGTATTATAAACATGAGGGCACTGAGTAATAATTTTCTTAACACCAAATGCTTTGAAAATCTCAATATTCTCTATAACAATCTCTTGGAACATCGCTTCATCACCAGCTCTACGAGCAAGATCACCTGAAGATTTCTCTTCATTACCAAGTATCGCAAAATCTAATCCTGCTGCTTTAAACAACCTAGAATTAGCTTTAGAAACATCTATGTTTCTTGAATCATAAGCTCCAGGACTACCAACCCAGTACAAGTACTCGAAACTTTCTTCAGCTCTGCTAAGGACTTTAAGCTCTAAACCATGCTCATCTTTAAGTGAATCTAACCATTTCTCACGCTCATTTGCAGCAAGTCCCCATGGATTAGTCTTAGTTCTAATATTCTTAAGTGTCGCTTGAAGATTAGCAGGAGCCTTATTCATAGCAAGTAAACCACGGCGCATATCCACAATAGTATCTACATGCTCAATAAATATAGGACACTCTTCGACACAAGCATTACAAGAGGTACAAGACCATAAAACATCAGGTGAGATGAACTCATAAACATCTGTTTCTTCTTCAGACTTAGAGTTGTTCTGCTGACTTAATTTCTTAATATCTAAGAATAAATGCTTAGGTGAAAGTGGTTTATCAGTATTCTGCGCAGGGCAAACCACGTGGCATCTTCCACAAGCTGTGCAAGCTTCACTGTCCAGTAATGACTTCCATGAAAAATCTGAATATTCAAAGACACCAGCATTGAAATCCTCTTCATTGATCTCGATTCCCTTCTCCTCAGCCTCAAGCATATCTGTAAGCTTGAATGGAGTAGCTAATTGACCACGCTCACGTTTAGATCTAAAGAAAATTGGTAAAGGAGCAGTGAAAATGTGAATAAACTTAGAATGAGGCAGTAGTGCAATAAAAGCAGCTGTGAACATGGCATGTAACCACCACAGTGTGAAATGAGTATTGTGAAGATCTTTTTCAGTCATAAACTGAAAAACTTGAGCTAGAGCATTACCAATAAAAGAAAAATCTTCTTCGACTCTGGTTCCAGCGATTCTTAAACCTTCAACCAGAAACCCTGTAATTACCAAAGCGAAAAGAAATAATGGCTGCATCCAATCAGCCTGAGTATGATCTAATCTTTTGGTGGTGAAAACGTATCTTCTGAGAGTAAAAGAAAGAATACCTCCAAATAAAAGCAAACCACCTATTTCAGCAGCAAAGCTAACTAGCTTATAAAACATGCCTTGGAAGAAGTAAACCGAGCTATGGTCTTGAAAACCAACAATATTAGTGACTATCCATAGAGTCATGAAACCAAGAACAACAGCAATATGTGCAAGACCTGGCGTTCTCTGTGAAGCTATTTTCTTCTGAAGAAAGGCATAATTCAATAAATAATTAATTCTTGACCATAAATTATCGAATCTATCATCGTTTTTTAGAGCTTTAGCCGCAAATATTGGTTTCAGCTTCTGGAAAAGACCGTATAAAAAGACTCCAGTAGCAGCAAAAATCAACAAATAAAACAAGGGCTTTGCTATAGGTGATTCTATATTCCACCACAAATGCCGTGTTTCAAGCGCGATCGCATTGGGAACTATAACTGTAGATTCCACTAAAGGATAATATATCAGTACTTGCAGAATTACTCAATAGAGTATTGTTAAAATGGAGATAAGAATGAAACCAAGCTTAGTTGAACTTGCAAAAGAAAAAGTCCTTATATATGACGGCGCTATGGGAACGACCTTGTTCACATATGACTTAACAGCTGAGGATTACGGTGGTAAGGACTTAGAAGGTTGCCCAGAGAACCTCAACAAAACTAAACCTGAAATGATTCAAGAAATTCATTCTAGGTTTTTCGAAGCGGGTTCAGATATAGTGGAAACTAATTCATTTGGTTCAAGCAGACTAGTTCTAGGTGAGTATGGCTTAGAAGATGAAAGCTATGATATCAGCAAGCTTGCAGCAAATTTAGCCAAAGAAGTCGCAGATAAGTTTACCGCGAAAGAACCGGAGAAACCGAGATACGTAGCTGGATCAATTGGACCAGGAACTAAACTACCTAGTCTAGGTAATGTCAGTTTCGATGAATTAAAAGAATCTTATAAACCTCAAGTAGCTGGATTAATTGATGGTGGAGTTGATGTAATCTTAATTGAAACTTGCCAAGATCCGCTTCAGATTAAAGCAGTACTTGCAGCAGCCTTCGAAGTTTTCCAAGATATAGAAGAAAAGTTCAAAGACAAAAGCGATGAAGAACTATTAGCGGCATACCCCGCAGCTGTTTTCCTCCAAGACTCAGAGAAGCGAGCAGGACTTTCTTCTCGAATTAAATTCCCACTTCAAGTCCAAATTACTATTGAGCAAATGGGGACCATGCTAGTTGGTTCTGATGCATTCTCAGCTCTTACTACTATCTCAGCATACCCTGTTGACGCTTTTGGTATGAACTGTGCTACTGGACCTAAAGAAATGCAAGAGCATCTTCAAAGCATCTCAGAGTCTAGTCCTTTCATGCTCAGCTGCCTACCAAATGCTGGAATCCCAGAAAATGTCTGTGGTCATGCTCACTTCCCTTTGAAGCCAGATGAATTTGCTGAATACATGGATAAATTTGTTAGAAAATACAATATAAGACTAGTTGGTGGTTGCTGTGGTACTAACTATGAGCATATAAGCAAGCTTGCTGCTGCGGTCAATAAAATCAATGAAGAGAAATTAGTATTTGATCCTCTCAAGAATTTAAAAGAAGTAGAGGACTCTGTTTCCTCTATATATTCTTCTGTCTTCATGGACATGGAAACCAAACCTCTTATAGTCGGCGAGAGAACCAACGCTAATGGTAGTAAGAAATTTAGAGAATTATTAGCAGCAGAAGACTATGAAGCTATCACTGAGCTTGCTAAAGAACAGGTAGAAGAGGGAGCCCAAATCCTAGATCTCTGTGCAGCCTATGTTGGTAGAGATGAAGCTCGTGACATGAAAGAGATTATCTCTAAGGTCAATACCTCAGTAAATATTCCTATTATGGTCGATAGTACTGAAGCACCTGTTATTGAAGAATCTCTGAAATTAATCTCAGGGAAAGCAGTTATCAACTCAGTTAACCTTGAAGATGGAGAGGAAAGAGTAGAGTTAATAGCTTCACTTTGCAATAAATACGGAGCAGCTCTAGTGGCTTTAACTATAGATGAAGACGGTATGGCTAAAACTGCTGAGAAAAAAGTTGCTATCGCAAAGAGGCTCTATGACTTACTAGTAAACAAACACGGTATGAGTCCACAAGATATAATCTTCGATACTTTAACATTCACTTTGGGTTCTGGAGATGAAGAATTCAGAAAAGCAGGTATAGAAACAATAGAAGCAATTAGGCAGATAAAAGCTGAGCTGCCACACGTGAAAACAATTCTAGGTGTTAGTAATATTTCCTTTGGTTTAGATGCTAGACTTAGACCAGCTCTTAATTCAGTATTTATGCATGAAGCAGTAAAAGCTGGCTTAGATATGGCGATAGTGAATAATAAAAAAATTCTGCCAATGCATAAAATTGATGAAAATCTAAAAAAACTTTGCCTTGACTTGGTCTATGATAGAAGAGAATATAAAAGCGTAAAACATGCCTGAAGAAGAGATACAAGCAGTTGAGCAAGAGGTTAGCTATGATCCCCTAACAGACCTTTTAGCTTTAGTAGAAGATATTAAAGTCGAAGATGACTCTGATAAAGATCCTTATGAAAATTTAAGTGTAGAAGAAACTTTATCCCAAAGAATCATAGATGGTAATAAAACCAATATCAATACTGACCTTCAGCAAGCTTTGGATGGTGGGCATAAGCCACTAGATATCATCAATAAATTCTTAATGGATGGTATGAAAATCGTTGGTGAACGCTTTGGTGCTGGTGAAATGCAACTACCTTTCGTTCTTCAATCTGCGACTACGATGAAAACCGCTGTGTCCTATTTAGAACAGTTCATGGATAAACTAGAAGCTAGTACCAATAAAGGTACTGTGGTCTTAGCAACTGTGAAAGGTGACGTTCATGATATCGGCAAGAATCTTGTTGATATAATTCTTTCCAACAACGGTTATAAAGTTCATAATTTAGGAATTAAAATCCCTGTAGAGGAGATTATCAGAGCTGTTGAGGAATTTAAGCCAAATCTAATAGCACTTTCAGGACTACTGGTTAAA
This sequence comes from Candidatus Caenarcanales bacterium, assembly GCA_022447685.1. Taxonomy (GTDB): domain Bacteria; phylum Cyanobacteriota; class Vampirovibrionia; order LMEP-6097; family LMEP-6097; genus DT-14. The sequence goes on from JAKVAO010000040.1 coordinate 5,862, forward strand.
TCAACTTTGATCATGAAACAGAACCTTGAAGTTCTCAATGAAAGAGGAATTGACTTACCAATTATTTTAGGTGGAGCAGCTCTTACTAGGCGCTTTGTAGAACAAGACTGCGCAAATACCTATAATGGCTATGTCTACTACGGCTACGATGCTTTCACAGACTTGGATATCATGGAAAGAATCCATTCTGGAAAATCTTTCGAGGAGATCAAAGAAGAATTCTATAAAACCAAAGCTAAAGAAAGTGAAGGTGACAGTCCTTACCAAGAAGTTGGTGAATCTGATGAAGATGAATACGCACCACTATTAGATTACACAGAGAAGCTTTCTGAGACTAAAGTTTTAACTAGTTCTGAGATTCCGGAACTGCCATTCTATGGTGATAGACTTATAGGACCTGAAGAAATCGATCTAGATGAAATGTGGCAATACCTAAACTTGGATGCCATGATTATTGGGCAATGGCGCATGGGTAAAGGTAAGAAAACCCAAGAAGAATATGACAAGCTTCTAAAAGAAGAAATTTACCCAACTCTAGAAAGACTCAAAAAAGAAACTCGAGCAAATCCATGGCTTAAACCTAAGATAGTTTATGGTTACTATCATTGTAAGATAGATCCAGAGCATCCTAATAAACTTAATTTATTTAGCGAAGATAAAGAAGAAATAATTGATTCCTTTACTTTCCCGCGTCAAAACTCTGGAGAGCATCTTTGTTTAAGTGACTATTTCAGAACAGAAGACGATGCTTTTAATTTGGTTGGTTTTCAATTAGTAACTATTGGTGTTGAAGCAGCTGAGTTTGTTCAAAGCTTATACAATAGTGGTGACTTTGCTGAGTATCTCTATTACTATGGTTTAGCTACAGAATCTACAGAAGCACTTGCTGAGTACTCTCACGCTCGTATTCGTAAAGAACTTGGTTATCAAGCCGAAGATAATAAAGATGATATTAAAAAACTACTTCGTGGTGGCTATCACGGCATGCGCTATAGCTTCGGTTACCCTGCCTGCCCGCGCTTAGAAGACCAAGAGAAGCTCTTCACTCTATTTAAGCCTGAACGTATTGGTATGAAGCTATCAGAAGAATGGCAAATTCATCCAGAACATAGTACATCTGCGATTATTATTCATCATCCTGATGCGAAGTACTATAATGTAAAAGTTAAGTAATGAATAGTAAATTTTTCGATAATATTCTGCAGCTCGCAAAAGCAATTCTTATGGGAATTGTCTATGGTTTCTATGACCTAATCCCAATCAAGAAAAAACAACGCGATGAGCCTATTGAACAGAACGATGTCAGCTGGAAGAAGTATTTCAAATATCCAGAGTGGAGATACTTTGTAGTTAGAGAATTTATTGCACAGATTGTCATAGTGCTTCTTTTGCTGATTATTGTAAGAACTACAGTAGGTGAATTTAGGTATATACCAAGTGAGAGCATGCTTCCTACTCTAAAGATAGGAGACAAACTATTCGTTGAGAAAATCACTAGGCTACTCGGTAAAGAATATCAGCGAGGAGACATTGTTATCTTCTTCCCACCACCTAAAGCAAATAATGGTAATGAAGTTATCCAAAATGACCCCTTTAGTATTTTCACAAGATTAAGTGGTCTGCCTTTCCTGAAGCAACCAGAAGCTTATATCAAAAGACTCATAGCGAAGGGAGGAGATACAGTTGAAGTTATTTCTGGTGATGGAGTCTATGTCAACGATGAGAAAATCATAGAACCTTATCATGAAGGTAGTTTAGACTTCGTTGCTCAATACAATTTTGGACCATTCACGGTTCCTGAGGATCATGTCCTCGTGCTTGGTGATAATCGTAATTTTAGTTATGATGGCCATTACTGGGGCTTTCTCCCAGAGAATCGTATAATCGGAAGAGCAGCTTTTCTAATTTACAGAGACCTTAAAGCTAATCTAAATAAATAGACAAAAATAATTTAGAATAAAAATAAATGTTCAATTTTCAAATACTAGTAATTTTAATATTTGCATTTTCACTTTTTAGCTTTTGCAGTGGTGACTACCCTATCTTCGGTGTCGATGAAGGACGCTATGCTCAAGCTTCTATGAATATGCTCAATTCCAATAACTGGTTAATGCCATCTGTAGATGGTCTACCACGCTTGGAAAAACCAATATTTTTTTATTGGGAGCAAATTATTAGCTTCATAACTTTTGGTAAAACCGAATTTGCAGCAAGACTACCATCCATTCTCTCAGCTACTGGAATGGTTTACCTTGCATATATATTAGGTGCAATACAAGGAACACCAATAATTGCAGCTTTAATATTAATGAGTTCACTTGCAATTAATGTCTTTGCGAAAGTTGCGATGACAGATATGAGCCTTGCTTTCTTCATTAGTGGCAGTCTCAGCTTTTTCTTTTTATCCTATTTTCATAAAATCAAAGCTAACCATATTTTCAATAGGCAAAATATTAATACCAGAATATATTTTTATATCTGTGCGGTTTTCCTAGCTCTAGGTTTTCTCTGCAAAGGTCCAATAGCAGTAGCGTTACCTGGGCTTGTAATAACTATCTTCCTACTTAAAGAGAAGGAATTGCTTTCATTTTTTGTAAATAAAAAATTTGACACTCTTGCCTGCTTCATACTCTTTCTTCTCATAGTTTGTCCTTGGTACATACTTATACATCTTGAGACGAATGGAGAATTCACTCAGAGCTTCTTTATGAGAGATAATGTTGGAAGATTTCTCTCGCCACTAAATAGCCACAGTGAACCAATCTGGTTCTATATTCCAGTAATTTTAGCTGCGACATTTCCTTGGGCATTCTTTATTCCCCAGGCTATATTTTCAGATAACGCAAATACTAAAATGTCTCGCGTGAACATCACTGACCACACCAATTCACTAAGAAGCTTTGCATTGATTTGGGCATTTAGCTTTTTTATTTTCTTTAGTCTAGCTCAGACCAAATTAATCACCTATATAATTCCGATTATATTACCGTTAATATTACTTATAGCTAAGTACTGTAGTCTTAAGTTTAATCAAGAAAGCAGGCAAAACGACTCTAATAAAGATCCTAGTTTATATGTTAGCTTTATATTAATTTTGATTTCACTGCCAAGTATTGCTGTCTTTGTTCTTAGTAATTTCACTAGTGAACTAGGCAAAATCCCAGGACTCGATATTTCCTTCTTCATGATTCTTATTTGCATTTTCTTTAGTTGTGCTCTGATTATTGCTATTACATCTATCAAAGAAAATACCAAGCTCGGTTTCATGATTCTAATCACTGCATCTATACTTACTATTGGCTTATCTTGGAGATTAATCGGAGTTCCCGTACTTAGTTATATGGATAACGGCATAAAAAACTTCTGTACTCAAGAGTACCAAACAGGCACTCAAGTTTATAGCTATAGGGTACAGAGAGCGAGCCTAGGTTTTTACTGTGAGACTGAAGTGAAAAGAATTAATGCTAACAAAAAACTTCTTAAAAAAGCTCAAGTAGAAGAAGCTTACATCTTCAGTAAAGAATCTAAGTTCCAAGAATTCAAAAGCTTCATTCAAGAATCAGGTTTAGACTTTGACTCTATGTTTGAAATAGTTACAACTAATGGTAATTATGTGTTTTTTAAGAGTATTAATATTAAACCGAATTTAGAAAATACTGAAACAGAGTAACTATGCTTGTTTATTACCGCCACCGGTAAACATAGAGAAGATAGCTTGGATTATTTTCATAGGGATACTTAATACAGAACCTATAATCCCCATAATTCCACCGCCACCCTCTTCTTTCTTAGGTGCTTCAGCTTGTTTTTTGGCTTCAGCTGCTTTCTCTGCTTCTGCAGCTTTTAAAGCTTCCATTTTTTTAATTTCATCTTTAGCGAAATTAACAGCAAATCTAACCTTAGGATCATCTTTAGCAGCTGTAATTATTTCTTCAGTAGAAAAGCCTCTATTAATTAAAGAAATAGTCGGTCCCAACATTTCATGGACAATTTGTTCATCTTCCAACTTAGAGTTGTCAATTTTAATTTTTGCAATATCTTTAAACTCTATAGATGTTTTTAACATTTTCTGCCTAGCTTCAGGGTCTTCAGGTAAAGGTTGCTTAAAACTAGCTAGCTCTTTTGCAAAATCTTTAAAAAACTTATCTGCATGCATAACAATATCTGAATTTAATTCATTACGAGATTGATCACGAAGAAACTCTTCAACAATAGGTAAAGTAAATGTATTAGCTAAAGCAGCATATGATTTTTTTAAACCAACATCAATTTTAGGGTCACTAATATCAACTCTATCTTGCTTGACTTCAGTTGTCATAGCTTTGGAAATAGTAGCTAAAAGATAATATGCAGTATTAGCCTTGATTGTTTTATCAACATTAGTTTTCTCAGACTCTGTAAGCGGTTTACTACCAGCAGCTTTAGGAGCAGATGTAACTGGAGTGCCTGATTTTGTTGCTGAAGTGTCCATAATGAGTAATTACAAATATCATAGCACAAAAAAACAAAAGTATTTACATTATTTCAATTATTTTAATTACCATTTTATGGTAGTGAAAGAATCGATATCGATGTTAACTCTATTTCTGTAAATGAGTAATAACAGCGCAAGACCAATAGCTGCTTCAGCTGCTGCTATAGCCATAATAAACAAGCTGAAAACCTGACCTTTAATTGCAAGTGGGTCTATATAGTGAGCGAATGCTACGAAGTTAATATTTACGGCATTTAGCATGATCTCGATACTCATCAGAACACGGAAAGCGTTTCTTGATATCAAAAGACCAAAAAGACCAATCGAAAATAATAAAGCAGATAAAGTTAGATAGTGTGTAAGTCCGATTTCCATAATTAAAACCTATAAATTACTTGTTAATTTCCTTTTTACTTAAAATAATGACTCCAACTAGAACAACTAGTAGAAGCACTGATATCAACTCAAATGGTAATAAATACTTGTTGAGCATCAAATAACCTATTTGAGAAGTATATTTCTCATCAACCATATCAACCAGATTTGCGTACTTGCTTGCACCAGTAAGCTTGGTTATAGTTTCCCAATCTTGTGACTGGATAACAAAACTAAGAACAGAAAAAACTAGAGCTGAAATTACAATGGAGAAAGCAGCTTTAGGCTTAGAAGCAAAAATATAATCTTTTACCTTAGAAGCCTCTTCCTTCAAAGAGCAAAGCATAACTGCAAAAACAATCACCAAAACTATACCAACTGCGTAGATCAAAACCTGCGAAACCGCAACAAAATTCGCGCTAAGCATGAAGTAAAAACCTGAGATCGCAGCGAAAGAACCAATAAGGGTAAAGCCCGCTCTAACAAGGTTCGGGTTTAAAATCATCCCCAAAGAGCATATCACAGTGATAGCAGCTAGTAGATAAAAGGGTATAGAAGATAATGACTCCAAAAATTCCATCAAGATATATTCTATTATAATATTGCTGGCAAGTAAATTAAAATATGAACCTTAAGAATTTAGCTGAATCACGAATCGTGATTGATAGTAATTCAGGCAAACCTTTTATCAAAGGAGCCAAGGTTTCTGTCGCTGAAATATTATTAGAAATTATTGAAGGTAAAGATGAAGCAGATATTATTAGAGCCTACCGCTCAATCAGACTAGATGATATCAAGGCCTGCCTAGCATATTCTTACTGTGTCGCTGATAATATTGCCTTAAAAATGCCAACATCTACAGGTGGCTCTAAAACCGTTCAGAAAAACCTTGAAGTTGAACGTGAACTTAGAGAACAAGGTTTCAATATCTTCTATCAAAACCTAGAAACTCAAGCCTCCGTTCAGGAAGAAATGACTGCTGCTCATGTAAATCGCATCAAACAAATGAAAAAACAGCAGCAAGAAAATCAAGCTCAGAAAATCCAAGCACCGACCAAAAGAGCTTATGACCTGATTATCGAACTTGCCGCAACTGAGAAGACCCATATTTTTGCTGATACTGATGCTATTGAACAAAAATTAGATATGAGCTCAGATAACTATATTTTCAAAATCCGCGCGGATAATAAAGCCTGGCTCACTTACTCAGTAAAAGATGGAGTTGAAATCGATAAACAGATGAGAAGAAACCTCAAAGTTCGATATCACGACAACGGAGAGGATAAAGAAGCGATCTTTGAAGGCTATTTAACAACAGATAGAAAGCATAAAATCTTCCTTGAAAGAAGCGAGGAAGGCAAAACTTGTGGAAGGGCCTTGTAGATGTCTGGAGATATAGGTGGCACTGGTGGCTTTGACGGGAAGAAAATTGCAGACAACAAAGCTGCATCAAAGAATAAAAAAGATGCTAACAACGATCTTGTAAAAGATACAGAACATAGACAGAAAAACCTAGCTAAAAGACAAAAGGAAAACCTAGTCGGTAGATATGCTAATTCTTCCAGCTCTCAAAAATCGATCACAAAAATTTATAGGGATAAACATAAAGATGAATTCTCTAATGAGAAAAAAGAAGAAGTTAGAAAAGAAGAAAGCCTCAAATCCTTTGAAAAGAAAAGACAACTAATTGAGACTGAAAAAGATAAAGCTCTTGTAAAAAATCCCGTTCTAAAATCCAAACTTGATCTCAGCTCTAAAGTTCAAAAACAAAGTCAGACAAATCTAAATCAGGAAGGCAAAGCAAAGCCTCCAAGACCGTCTTTAAAATCACTACTTGCTCCTAAAGGAATAGTGCATAAGAAAATGAACTATAAAGAATTAATTGAACAAAACCCAGCTCTTAAAGGTGTTTCAAGCGTAGATATTGATAACGCTCAAGAGTTAGGGAAAATACTTGAAGGGCATTATTTATTAGAACAGACTACTAAAGAAAACAATAAAGCCAACCATAAATTAGATAAGCAAAGACAAAAAATGAAGCAAGTGAGCCTTGCTGAAGTCTTTCAGTTTGATTATGAAGTAGTTGGATTGAGTGCAAACGAGCTTAGGGACTTAATTTCAGAACTAGGATCAGATATAGATTCAGAAGAACTGCGCGCCAATATTGATCAGATTGTAAATCTTTTTCAGGATAATAAACCAATACAGAATCATCTTTTACTGTTCTTTCCATTCCCACTACCATTTGAGTTTCAAGAGATTGATGAAGAATTTGAAGAAGAGCTTAATAATTTAGAAAAAGAAAATCAAGAAAAGAGTGATGACGGAGAAGACTTCGAAGAAGAGGACGATGATGAAGAGTTTGAAGCAGATGTGACAGCTGGAATCTCAATCTTCACCTACAACTTTGGAAGAATACTTGCACTATTGCGCTATTCTAAATCCCTCTCCAAACTTGAAATTAGCTTCAAAGGAGATGCTAACGCAGAAGAACTTGCAATTGCACTTAGCTCGAATCTCGAATTTGAGTTACCAATACAGATGAATATCAAAGAGAAAAGATTCAAGACCTGGAAAAATAAGAGTTTCAAAAATTTAGAAAATGAGCAAACTAGAACCTGCCAAATCATGAGTGAGGGAGAAATCGATGCAACTTTCAGCAAGGCTTGTAAGGTCATATTTAACTCAATTGAGAAGAGTGATAGAGATGTAACTAAGTTTGAGAAAAACAAAGAAGGTAAAATAATATAAATGACTGCTACTCAAAGAGTAATCGCAAATATTTGTGGCTGCCACGGAATAAAAGGTGAACTGAAACTCTATCCTTTAACTGATTCCTTTGAACAATTCAAGGATATCGAAGAAGTTAATATAGCTGAACAAAACTACAAAGTAAGTAAATTTAGACCGAATAAACAATTCATCATCCTTAAACTTGAAGAAGTTAACACTCGCAATCAAGCAGAAGAACTTAAGGGCTTTGTCAGAGCTGAAATAAGCGAGGAACTCGAAGAAGGTGAATATTACTTACAGGACCTTATAGGACTTGAAGTTAAAGATGCAAGTGGAGAAAGCATAGGTAAAGTAAATAATTTCACAGAATCAGGGCAAACACTGATATTCATCAACTTAGATGAAAAATATGCCAAGAAAAATGATTTACTAGTACCATTTGTCGAAAAATATATTGATGAAATTAATATAAATGAAGCTTTTATAAAACTCAAAGATATCTCCGAATTAATCGACCTGAATAAGTAGAAATCTGCTAATATATTTGGTTGGGTAAATTTATGATAGTTGAAGGTTTAACATTTGATGACGTTTTTATAGTTCCGAAATACTCGGATATAGAGCATAGAGCAGACGTTTCTACCAAGAGTAAGATACTACCTAATGTAGAACTTGCTTCACCTTTCATCTCTGCAAACATGGATACAGTTACAGAGTACAGAATGGCTATCAGTATGATGCAAGCTGGTGGAATGGGTATACTTCACAGATACCTAAGCATCGAAGATATGCTCAAGCAAATTGAATCTTATCAACAAGAGCTTGAAACTCAAAAAATTGATGGCAAGGTACCATTCGTTGTCTCAATTGGTGCAAATGATTTTGAAAGAACTGAGAAAGCTTATAAAGCAGGTATCAGGAATTTCTGCATCGATGTTGCTCATGGTCACCATCTTCTAGTAGAGAAGTGTATCAAAAAACTTAGAGAACTTTACAGTGATATTGGTATTATCGCTGGTAATACCTGTACTTACCAAGGTGCTTATGATTTATTCAAATGGGGTGCAGACACCATCAAAGTAGGCGTGGGACCTGGTTCAGTGTGTACAACTAGAATCAAAACTGGAGCTGGCTATCCTCAACTTTCAGCAATTCAACTTGCTTATAAAGCTAAAAATGATTACTTAAAAGATAACCCAAAAGCAGAAAAATTCATTATCGCAGATGGTGGTATTAAATACTATGGTGATATCACTAAGGCTTTAGCTGCAGGTGGCGATGCTGTCATGATGGGATCTATCTTCGCTGGGTGTAAACAAACTCCAGGAAACGTTTTCAGGAATGAGAATGAAGAAATGGTAAAAAGCTATAGAGGCATGGCCTCAATACCAGCTCAAAGTGATTTTGGAATCGAAGATTTCAATGAAGAAGGTATTTCTTTAACAGTTAAATATCGTGGAAATGTAAAGCATATCATCGAAAGACTAACTAAGGGTCTAAGAAGTGGTATGAGCTACAGCGGTGCTAGAAGTATCAAAGCTCTTCAAGAAGTTGCTGAATTCGTTAAAGTAACTCAAAGTGGTCACTTCGAAGGTCAACCACACAAAGCATTCAAGCACTAAGACTGCTTTGATGTTGAAAGTACTGATCTTTTGATATCACCTTCAGCATAACCCCTGTAAGAAAACTCTAATTTCTTGTTGGAATGTTCTTTGAATTCATTACTTATAATTTCTTTTGCAAAATCTTCCAGGCTTTTAGCTTGTCCTGAGGAAAGATTGATAATACCAATCAAATCATTTTGACTAATGAAATTTAGGAATTTTTCTGAGAATTCATCAATATAGACAAAGTCTCTAATTATTTCAGCTTCCTTTTCAGCATTGATATTCAGAGATAGTCTTTCTTCTCCTGACTGAATCTGCTGCTCAAGAGCCTCGAAGAAATGTCTATAGACTCCTACCTTTGTAAACTCTTTTCCATAAGGGTTTGCGAAGCGAACTATTAAAAATTTACTGAATATATTAACTATAAACTCTTCTAAACTCTTCTTATACTCACCATAAGCACTAAGCGGCTGCAAAGCATCGTCTTCACAAGCAAAGCCTTGCTCCACTTCACCATACACTGCTGCTGATGATAGAAATACCAATTTCAAATCAATTGAATTCTCCTTACTAAAAGAATTCAAAGACTTCAAGAAATTTTGTTCTTGGTCTAAGTCTCTAAGATAAGCAAAATGACATACTAGCAGCTCAGAAAAAGCTTCTAATTCTCGATATATTGAGTTTAAGTCACTAAGGTCTGATTCAAGAGAAACAATATTATCTAATTCCATTAGCTGTTTTTCGAGTCTTAGATTTTTTAAAGTTCTATCTAAGAGAATTACTTTAGTAAAACCTGAAAAAAAATCAGGCTTATTAATAAAAACATAGTTTAAAAAATTTGCAGATAAATAACCAGTAGCACCAGTAATTAATAGAACTTTGTTTTGTTTGAGACTAAGATTCACTTAAATAGTATAACTAAAAAAAATTTTAATTAAGCTTCAGCGTGCTTATTAGTTTCTCTTCTGATTTTCTGTGAGCTTTCTTGCTCTTGCCTCCAGGCAGACTCTTCATTTCTAGCTGCACCAAGAGAGGCTTTTAATACAGTAATAGCTTGTTTTACAACAGTAGGATCTTCTGTGGCTTCAGCAAATTCTACCCAGGCATCAGCGATCTCGTTTCTCCCGATATCATCAGGAATTTCAATGCCACGAGATTCTAAAGTTGTTCCAATTTCTTCTACTAAGCCGCCGATAACTTCAAGCTGCTGCTCTTCAGTTAATTCACCTCGACTTGCAACATAAACTTCAAAATCATTATGGATTTCAGCAATAGTACCACTATCACCTTGAAGTCTTTGATTGTTTTCGGCAGCTAAAGCCATTAGATTAGTGTAAATCATCTCAAGTTGAGATAATTTAGACTGAACTGTGTCTATATAAGATCTGGTTTCGGCTAACTTAACCGTAGGGTTTATCGATGATGATCCGCTCATTAATCTACCTCGTCAATCTCGTCTGACTAATCCTTAGCCATATAGTTACAAAATTAGTTTAAGTTTTGGTTAAGTAGATTGATTTAAATGTGATACGTGATGCTTTTATTCTTGAGCTTTTTGTTGATTTTGCTAAGATTTGGTTTATATTTAAGGAGGCACTGCAAAACGAAGTTTTGAGTGGCGACTGCCTGATAAAGAATATTAAGGATCCGCTCCCTGAGCTAGGATTTATTCCTCGGTAAGGGTTGAAAAATGTTACTTTAGACGTTTTTCAGTGGATCCTTAAACAAACGAGCGAGATGCATCTTGACACATTGCATTAGAGCTGTTATCTTGATTATTGTCGACTGAAGTTTTAAGGGGGAATTTATGAATAATGTAAAGGGATCGGGTCTTTTTAAAGAGAATAACTTGGGTCTTACTAAAGATGAAGCTACCGGTAATTCAAATATTCATAGTCCGGAAGATACAACAACAGTTGAATCTAATCAAGCTCAAACTATTCGCCTCAATCCAACAGAGCAAGGATTACTAAATCAGCTACTATCTCAATTAAATCAAGAACGTGTTCAAAACCCTAGTATCTCACCATATGATAAAGTTGCTAAGAATTTATCTAATTATGTTATCACCCCGGGTTTTCAGAGATCTTTAAGAAACTTAAGCTCAGCAATTAACTCAAATAATCAAATAGAGGACTTAAGTATGATAGACCGAATTGCTGCACTAGCTTTAATCCCAAAACTTATTACCCTAGAAAGCCCAAGTCAAATAGCTTCTTCAGTCAAAACGATAAATACAAAAGAAGAATCAAGCAGTCAAATGCTCCAAGATCTCAAACAAGCTTTAAATACTAATACAATTAAAGGCAATACTGTTTGGAGTTTATTAGAGAAATCTAAAGAAGGAAAAGAATTAATAGAGCAACTTTCTCCTAAAGAAGGAGGGAGCATAAAAGCTACAGACAAAGATAAAGCAAAATTAGCTGAAGTAATACTCAGCTCTATTGATCAATATGCACAAGAATATACTCCACCGACAGGCAAGGAAGAGATTAATCCCTTTACAGATGGAAGTACTGAGCTATTCTCTGACAAGAAAGAACATAATATTTTAAAAACTCAATATTCAAAAATTTACCAAATTGCAAAAAGATACGATTTACCAATATTCACAACAGTGTCAGAAAAAAAACAATAAGATTAAATCAACACGATATTTACAAGTTTCCTAAAAAATACTTAATTTGCTTTGGCATAGTAATATTTGCTAATTTGTCTATGTGACTGACTATAATACAGGCGACAAGATACTTAAGCTCACTGACTACATTCAGACTAAGAGACAAAGACTCGGAACAGCTCCAAAAATTAACGATAATTCTATCCAGGCCGTCACTAAAGGAGATACTAGTACCTTAGATTTTGGATCATTAGGCATAATAGCCCCTCAGGCAATAGCCGATATTCATGCAACAGAAGAGTTCAAAGATGATCCAGTGATGATGAAACTTATGCACATCCTATCAAGCACCCCCATTAAAGAAAATGGCAGAATATGGCCTTTTGACAATCTCTCAGGTTTATACCATAGTGAGATTTTAGAATTTCGAGGCGAAAGCGGTATTGCACCAGAGTGGAGTTTAAGTGATTATTTGATTTTCATCTTAGATCTAGCCGATGCTGAATTTAGACAAGAATTAGCATTTCAAGAGAAAACAGAAGAAGTTGAAATAAATAGAAGCAACAAACCCGATATTATATCTTTTGAAGATTTTCAAAAGAAAAATAAAGAGAGAGATAGTGATAAGTTTTACCGAGCTAATCAATTAATACTAAGAGGCGATTTTTATGGTCAAATAGAAGGATTTATAAAAGATAATCTAGAAGAATTTAGGCTTGATGGTTTGGGGAGCAATGCTAGTGCTAGCGAAGTACTAGCTTCCTTGTCTGAGCATGCAAAAAAAGACAAGCAGGGAGATTACACTAGGAATAGCAATGCAAACAAAAGACAGTTTCGAAATACCAGTTAACAAGCCGCTTGACCTGCTATTATCTTCACAAGATGTCAGATTCAAAAACTAATCTTCTATATTTTCGGGGCGTAAACCCAGAGCAAGTCAAGCAATACGAAGAAAATAATCGTTTAGCAAAAGAAAACTCCCAAAAAGAAATTTTAGAAATCGCCCAAGAGACTATGGCGACAATTGAAGAGCTAGCTAAAATTGCAGAAGAAACTGGAACAAAAACTGATATAGATGAGGTTTTCCAAAAAACAGATTCAATCCTTTATTTAAAAAAAGGCTTAGAATTCAAAGAGTCAGTATTTGAAGAGATGGAGCGAATTTTCGAAACTTCTTCACTCCATACTGACGCTGCTAATAATACGAATCTATTTGATCAAATTATAATCATTGGTCAAGCTTTAGAAGGATTGAAAAAAAATCTAAAAATTTCGATAGGAGCTATAGATACAAACCCTAGTAGTCACGAAAATGAACTCAAACTAATTCACACCCCTAAAAGAGAGCCTCATGTAGAAGACTTATACAATATATTATTTAAAACTGAAATCAAAGATAATGGTGAAACACAGACTGATTATGATATGTTGAGTGTTTTTGAACTAGGCATGCTCCTATATAAAGATGATAAAAGCAAAGATCCCAAGTGGACTATTGGTGAGGCTCTATGCTTCGTCTTAGATATCGCCGATGAAGAATTTAGACAAGAGCTTGAATTCGATAAAAAAGCTTATCTGGAGAATCGATCAAATACAATAACAGAGAATGAAAATGGCTTTGAAGTTCTTTCCTTTGAAAAATTCAAAGCTGATCAAAATATTCAAAATCAGTATAGAGAACTTAAAAAAGAACTAGGAAATAAATATTCAAATATAAACGGCATAATCTTGAAGAAGGATTTTGAAGCTGAAGTCTTAAACTATATAGAAGAACACCAAGATAAATTCCACGATGATGAGCTTTATGGCTCCCCTATGAAAATTTTATTTTCCTTAAGTGCTGATGCAAAAAAAGGACAAGCCCAGAGACTATACCCAAAATAGAGATTAAAGTTGCAGCTTTAATAGAACCAATATATAAACTATCAGTTCTGATAGGCTCTATAAGTAAACGCCCTAGTGAATACAAAGCAACATAAGCTCCAATACACTGTTTATTAGAGAGTTTCATATGGAATTTCTTAAGTAAAGCAAAAACCAATAAATTCCAGAGCATCTCATAGAAAAAAGTTGGATGATGGTATTGACCAGTATGGCTAATATACAAGCCCAGAGGCATAGCGGTCACAGAACCAAAAGCCTCTTCATTGAAGAAGTTCCCCCATCTACCGATAGCCTGACCCATAGGAGTTACTATGGCTATACAAGCAAGCTGCAAAGTATAAGTTCCAGAATATTTATTCTGTTGGAAAACTTTGTAGTAAAGCCAAGTCCCCAAAGCTGCTCCTACTATAGCTCCCTGAATACTTTGACCACCAAGCCAAATCTGGAAGCTCTCCACCGGGTTCTCTAAAAAATAATCTATATTCAGCAATACAAACCAAGTTCTAGCTCCAATTAATCCTGTTACTATCGCCACCAAAACAAAATTACTAAATTCTTCGAAATTAAAATCAGAAGAGCGTTCTTTCAAAACCTTCTCACTAAAATAAAATGCCGCCATGCAAGCACAAGCTGTCATCAAACCATACCAACGAACTTGGAAAAAGCCTAAATCTAAGGCTATTGGTCCTGGAGATACCAAAAGAAATGCCATGCTTTTATTTTACCTGTTCGTGGAGGGATTTAATCTTAGTTTCTCTTAAAGAGTTGGGAGTCATATTCAAATTCTCATTAATAGCCGGTCTGCGAACTTTCACAATATTGTAATCCCATCCAGGAGTTTCCTGAGGAGCATATTGAGATCTATATATAGTCCTTTCAAGTACCCAGTCTTTTTGACTAGGATTTGATTCAATCGCATCTAAAGCATTATGAATATCCCATAAATTTTCCTGATTATCGTCGATAGAGAATGGATCATAATTATTGGTATCAAATGGTTCGACTGATAATCCATAAGCAGTTCCACCTGGTTCTAAACGTCTTGGTAAAACTCCCCTATAATATTCTATTGGTAACTCAAAAGTATCTCCAGCACTATTATTAGTATCTCCAGTCTCTCTTTTTATAGGATGATTAAAAAAAACATAATCAAATCGCTTGCCAGACATTTCTGGGTCGGGATCTTCACTAAGTGCTGAATCTAAATTACTTAGCCTTGCTAACACTAACTTATCTTTCACAGCTTGACTTTCTTCTTCTAAGTTAAGGTACATGTTCTTAATTGCCTGAGAATCTACATCTAAGATTTCTAATTCCTTCACACCAGATCTAAGTAACTGTGTAGTTATAGCTCCGTGATTCACACCGATTTGTAGAACCTTTTTCCCTTTAAGCTTATTTCCAGAGGGGTGGTTCATCAAACTATGAATCAATTCTAGGAATATCCCTGTAGAATCCTTAGCATTAATGATATTGGGTAACACTAAAAGTTTCTTAGGTACTTTATCTATTTTTTCTCTTTCCTCTGGATCTTTTATCGCTGCCGCCGCTTTAAGATCCCTTGGATCTCTAAGTCCATCAGGAAAAGAAAATTGAATATACCTTCGCTCAGCTACAGCATTCATAATTCTACTCCACCGGAGAAGTAGAATTCAAATCATAAATACCTTTATCTGGAAAAAGCAGTACCTTAAAGGTTTTCAAGATTATAAAAACATCCAAGAAAACATTATTATTCTCTGCATACCAAACATCAAGCTCCATACGCTTCTCATAAGGAATTGAATTTCTACCATTAACTTGTGTCCAACCTGTGATACCAGGCTTAACTGCAATCTTCAAGATCTCGGTATCAGAGAAATTCTTCACCTGCACTGGCAAAGCTGGTCTAGGTCCAACTATACTCATATCTCCTAGAAAAACGTTAAAGATCTGAGGAAGTTCATCTAAACTAGTTTTACGCAAAGCCTTACCCAACTCTGTAATCCTGTCATCATCAGCACTTTCTGCAAGTTTATTAGGATCAGAATTAAGTTTCATAGTCCTGAATTTAAAACAATTAAATTCTTTACCGTCACGTCCAACACGTGTATGGATGTATAGAGCAGGACCTTCAGAGTCTTGCTTAACTAATATAAATATCAAAACCAGAATCGGAAAAAAAGTTAATATCGCCACCGAGCTAATAATAATATCCATTATTCTTTTAAAAAAACGATTAATACCTAAGCTTGGACTTAAGTCTAGAGCATTATGGATTTGATTTTTTGATTCGTTTCCTGGAATGGTGTAGCCTCTCTTATGCCTTGACACAAGAAACTATTGATAGCATCCTGCGCGTCGATGGCTTTATCAATTTTATCACTTGAACCCTTCTCATATGCACCAATATTGATTAAATCTTCGTTCTCTTTATATAAAGACATCAAATTCCTCATACTACCAGCCGCCTGCTGGTGCTGAGGATCAGTAATCTCAGTAAATAAACGGCTGACACTACCGAGAACATCTATAGCTGGATAATGGTTTTTAACCGCGATTTTCCTCGAGAGCAAAATATGACCATCGAGAACCCCTCTAACCGTATCAGCTACAGGTTCATTCATATCATCACCTTCAACCAGAACCGCATAGATAGCAGTAATAGAACCAAGTTGAGACTTACCAGCTCTTTCAAGTACACGTGGAATCAAAGAAAATACACTAGGTGTATAACCTTTCATAGTAGGTGGCTCACCAACAGCCAAACCAACGTCTCTTGCTGCCATAGCAGTACGAGTCATAGAATCTACCATGAGCAGAACATTTTTACCTTTATCTCTAAAGTACTCTGCAACTGTAGTTGCTGTAAATAAACATTTCATACGCATCATCGCAGGCTTATCACCAGTAGCAATAATACAAACCGATCTCTTTAGACCTTCTTCCCCCAAACTCTCCTCTAGGAAATCCTGAACCTCTCGACCACGCTCTCCAACCAGGCAAATGATGTTAATGTCAGCTGAACAATATCTTGCGAGCATACCCATGGTCGTACTTTTTCCAACCCCGGAACCAGCGAAGAGTCCAACACGCTGACCAACCCCAAGTGTAAGTAAACCATCTATAGCTCTTACTCCAGTGGAGAAAATATCATGAATTCGAGGTCTACCAAATGAATCTGGTGCAGGCTGTTCAATGTCTCTAAATTCTTCGTAGACTGGAGGTGGTTTATGGTCCATAGGAATTCCAATCGCATCGATAACTCTACCAAGAAGATCTTCAGATAAACCTATCTGCAAACTGTTACCACTTGGGTAGATTTTACAGCCTTGACTTATGCCTTTACCGTCTTCCAGGCATAGAAGCAAAGCAATAGTCCCACGAAAACCTACTACTTCAGCTAATTTTTGCTTACCTTCATTAGTGATAATGGTACAAATCTCACCCACTATCGAGCCTGGCAGCTGCGCTTCTAGCAAAAGACCAACGACCTTACTAATATAGCCATGCCATTTGCGGGTTTCTTTCAAGGCATTTAGACCTTTATAACAAGGTGTAAGAATATTATGTTCAATTCTTTCCTTAAAGGCGTTTAAATCCATATATTATTTATACCCTTTAAATATGTTCGCTAAATCCCTTAATTTTTTTGGTGTTGCAGAGACTAAAAGATATTTAAGTTCAGATTTTATAGCTTTGATTACAAAGGTAGGTTACAAGATTTGCAGTACGCATGCTAAGATAATTCCATGATTGAAAAAAGCCAATCTGATCATCGTCAATTAAATAGTGAATATTCACCTAGCGATAGTGATACAAAAATTCTTAGAGAAACAAAACTGGGTGAAACTATTAGCACTTCAAAGACAGAGGAAAGTAAGCAAGAGCTAAGTGATAATAAGATTCTTTCTAAAAGTCAACATGAAATCCCAGTTGGAGTTGAACCTACCATGGATTCAACAAAAGAATCAAAATTCAATTCTCTAAAAATTAGTAATATTTTTGAAAATGTAAACTCATCTCTGAACATGAGACAGGATTTACAGAAATT
The DNA here is from genome assembly GCA_022447685.1 of Candidatus Caenarcanales bacterium. Classification (GTDB taxonomy): domain Bacteria; phylum Cyanobacteriota; class Vampirovibrionia; order LMEP-6097; family LMEP-6097; genus DT-14. Next base: position 23,588 of record JAKVAO010000040.1, read on the forward strand.
AGAAGAAGAACTCGATATAAATTACCCTGAATTAAAATTTGAAATATTTCACCAATCTCCATTTAAACCAAATACCAAAAGTGTTTTGATATTACCTGATTATCATTTATTACCGAATTCAGACCGGGGACTTAAATTAACAGCAGAAGCGACTCAAGTTATGAATACAGCTATTTCTTCAGAAACCCACTCACTAGAATATTCAACCTCGTGTCTGTAATTACATAATACTTCTCCTAAACTAAAGT
>JAKVAO010000041.1 GCA_022447685.1 Candidatus Caenarcanales bacterium
TACTTAATTTCTTATTGGACATTAATTACCTCAATTTCTTTTCACTTATTGGTATATTTTATCGAGGGGGAGCCATAGTGGTTGCGTCTTTGATTTGTTTTTGAATATTGGATTCTTCCAGATAATATGGAAATTGAGATGATTGATACTTAGCTTCATTTAGAGAAAGGTTTATACTGTCTAATTCATTCTCGAAACAGTCTTTTATACTTTTTAAGGTATTATTATTTTCAGCATAAATAATAATGTCATCTACAAAATAGAAACCTTTGAATTTTAGAGCTTTAGGTAATTTTTTCCTTAAATTAAATAATATAAACTCACTGATTATATAAGATTACAGGGGACCAATTAATATACCATTGCTTTTCTTATCATTTGAGTTCATCAAGAGTTTATCTATATTGTTTAGTATATTGAATTCACCTGGCTTATTTGGATCTTTTGAGTATTGATACGACATTTCTCTGCCATAAAAAACCCACGATAATGAATGACTGTAAATAGAATTGAAAAAATTGCTAATATCTAATGTCATTTTATATAAATAATGCTCTGAATTATAAAAACAGTCTTCTTTGAATTTTAGATAGGAGTTTGTGAAAGTGAAACTCTGATTGTCATTAAGAATACTATTGATCCATTTAAGAGAATATGAGCTTGGATTCTTTAGAAACTTGTTAAGGTTTTCATTGACTAATAATTCGCTTATGTAAAAGCATAAGTATGAATAAGAATTTATATTTGGTATCGAAAATAATCTACTTACTTTTTCATTTTTAGGGCAAAATATACTTACTGGTTGATTCCTATTTTTGGACTTTTTAGTATCATTGCAGCAAAAATTAAATATTTCTTCTATAATCTTCAGATCTGAACATACTGGTGAAAAGCACTTTGGTAAATCATTGCAGTGAAAATTATTGAGGAATATATTTTTGAAATACTTAAACTGTGAATTTATTTATAAATATTTAGTTAATTCCTTATTCTTAAAACAATTATACAATTATGTATGAATTTTTAATATCTACGAATGTTACTCAAGCAAGCCATGAATCTCTTCAGCTAAAGCTCTATTAATCCCTGGAATTGCCTCTAGTTCATCCAATGAAGCTTCTTTGATTTTGCCTATAGTTTTAAAATGCTTAAGAAGGTTCTCTTTTTTCTTAGGACCAAGCCCCTTAACTGTATCTAGTATACTTTCCTTAGCTTTGCGGGCACGCAGTTTACGATGATACTCTATAGCAAAGCGATGTGCTTCGTTCCTAACTCTCTGTATAAAGAAAAGCTCTGGCGAACGCCTATCCAGAACCACTGGCCGTGACTCACCTGGTAAAAACAATTCTTCTTCTTTTTTTGCAAGACCAACTAATTGAATATGTTTAAGATTTAGCTCCTGCATAATTTCTATAGCAGCGTTTAATTGACCTTTACCACCATCGATGATTACTAAGTCTGGAGCTGCATTCTTGGGATCACTTGAATCTATATCTCCTGATTCTAATTCCTTAGCGAGTCTAGAATAGCGGCGGCGCACTACTTCCTGCATGGATGCGAAGTCATTGTTTTGATCAATACTAATCTTGAAACGTTTATACTCACTTTTCTCTGGCAGTCCTTCTATAAAGCAAACCATGCTGGCAACAACGTTAGTTCCCTGAATGTGAGATATATCGAAGCATTCAACTCGATTAGGAAAAGATTTTAAATCTAATTCTTTTTGGAGGTTTTCTAATGCAGTATTGATATTCCTAGACTCATCTTCTAGCTTCTCAATTTTCATTTTATGAATCATTAAGCGCGCATTTCTTTTGGCAAGATCAATCTGAGCATATTTTTCTCCACGTTTAGGGACTAATATTTTCACCGCTGATTCTTTTCTTTCACTAAGCCAGCTTTCATAATCTTCTATTTTGGTTTCATCACTACTAGCTTCGAGGTCTTTACTGAGAAGAATTTCTTTGGGTATTTCACTGTCAGCAACTTGAGTATAGTATTGAATAAAGGCTGATTCGAAAACCTCAGCTTCTTCTGTCTCTTCACTGAAGTTGATCTCATGGCTTTCACGGTTAACCATTTTGCCGTCACGGATTTTATAAATCTGTAAGCAAGCAAGATCTGAACTGGTACTTTCATTATCATATGCCATAGCAAAAATATCTTGGCTCAATCTATAGTCTTCAGAGATTACATTTTGGACTTCATTGAAGGTATCTAGAGCTTTGATTTGATCTCTTAGCTTGGCTGCTTTTTCATAGTTGAGATCATCACTAGCGCGGTACATCTCAGTTCCTAGTATGTTTTTTAAATTCCCATGATCTCCTCTAAGTAACATCTCAACTTGATCAAGCATAGCTGCATATTCTTCCTGACTAACTAGTTTCTGGCAGGGGCCTAAGCATTTACCTAGATCGTAATTTAGGCAGGGACGGTTTTTGAAAGGAGGGATTTTTTTCTTCCTTAGTGGGAATAGTTCATTTACAAGATTTAGATTCTCGTACATTGCCCCAGCATTGGTATATGGACCAAAGAATTTGTTTTTTGAATTTTTGCGGTTTTTGAATTTTTTGATATCTCTTACTGGAAGTAGTCTCGGGTAAGTTTCTTCATAGGTTATAACCAGCCATGGGAAGGTCTTGTTATCTTTCAGTAGTACATTGTATTTTGGTTGATGCTTGAAGACTAAGTTTGCTTCTAGTATTAGAGCTTCTTTCTCGCTTTTGGTGACAATAGTTTCAATCTTAGTGATCTTGGGAACCAGAAAGCGTAGCTTTGGTCTATTCGACCAGTTGGATTCATTCCAGTAGGATTGGACTCGGTTCTTGAGTTTTTTGGCTTTACCTATGTATATAATTTTCTTGTTTTTATCTGAGAATAAATAGACACCAGGGTCTTGACCAATAAATTTCAGTTGTTCTTCTATTTCTTGATTCAGAACCATTATTATAATTCTATATGAAGAATATCTTTAATAGATAAAAAAACAAGCAGCACTCTTCCTTTTTCATCCTAAATGCTGCTTGTTTTATGTTTTGTTGGTGGGGGTGTGGAAAATCTTTTGTTGCTCTTGCCTTTACGAAGGTGTGAGTGTGATAGATGTGAAAGTGTAGTACAAAGAGCAACAAAAAAATAAGCCCTTCACGGTAACATGAAGAACTTAAATAAAACCTTTATCTAAGTATAATCCTTAGGAAAGACTTCTAAGCTGCGCTCAATTCGAGCTTAACTTTTCTAAATAGAGCGATTCTCAAATCATTTCCCGCCTGTTCTGATTTTGCTCTAGCTGCTAATATGTCTTTCTTTTCATCTATGTTACTTTCATCACCATCATCGTTTACGAAAAGTTTAGACCGGTTGTTTGATGTATTTGTCATTGTTTGTTCCCCCCACACTTTCTGTGTTTGTTCTCTATCTGCTCACAGGTTATATATTGGAGGGATAAGTTAAGAGCTAGTTAAGCATACTAAAGTTTTTGCTAAAAAATTACATTAAATTAGTTACTAATTCGTTGTACCTATTTAGGTTATCGACTTTAGATCCTTCTAAAAGTAAGGCTTGGTAATAGATTAATTCAGAATAGTCTTTAATCAATTGACTTTCAGGGTCCTTAGTAAATTCAGCATTTAACTTTTCAACAACTCTGTGTTCTGGATTTAATTCAAGTATTCTTTTGGCTGTTGGTACATCTTGCTGTGCGTTTTTGTAGATTTTCTCCAAGTTTGCACTTATGTCATGATCATTTACAACCAAGCAAGCAAGAGTATTAACAAGTCTATCTGTGAATCTAACTTCACTTACATTCTCATTAAGGTTACCTTGAATTTTAGAAATTAGATCTTTAAACTCTTCTTGCTTTTTCTCTTTTTCTGCTTTTTCTTCTTCATTTTCTCCTAAATCAACTTTACCTTTGTTGATTGCTTTGAAAGTTTTGCCTTTGTACTGAGGTGCAGACATGATTACCCACTCATCTACAGCGTCAGTCATAAGTAAAACTTCGATGTCTTTAGCTTTGAAAGCTTCTAAGTAAGGTGAAGATTCTAATTCTGCACGTGATTCACCAGTGATTACGTAAATATTCTTACGAGTTTCTTCTGGAAGATCGCTTCTAGCATCTAGTTTTTCGATATACTCGTCTAAAGTTACTGTTTGCTCTGCTTCTTTTTGGTTGCTTTCATAAGTTAGTAACTCAAGAATTTGTTCTTGGTTAGCGTGATCGAAGTGAACTCCTTCTTTGAGCACTTTACCAAGCTCAGAGAAGAATGTATCGTATTGTGCACGGTTTTTCTTAAGAACGTCTTTTAGTGTTTTAAGAACTTTCTTGGTGATATTTTTCTTGATATTAGCAACTTTGTGATTGTCCTGTAGAAGCTCGCGAGAGACGTTTAAAGGAAGATCACTTGAGTCAACAACACCTTTGATGAATCTGAGGTATTTAGGGACTAAGAGGTCGCTCTCATTAGTGATAAAAACCTTGTTGATGTAAAGTTGTAAGCTTTTGACTTGTTCTTGCATGAAAAGGTCGAAAGGCGCCTTCTCTGGGAGGTAGAGAAGAGCTGTGAATTCGTTGGTTCCTTCTGCCTTATAGTGGATATGAGTTAAAGGGTTATTGAAATCATTACTGATATGTTTGTAGAAATCTTGGTATTCTTCATTCGATATATCAGATTTGTTTTTAGTCCAGATCGCTTTCTGTGAGTTAAGAACTTCGAAAACAAATTTAGGTTCAGATTTGAGTTTTTCTTCAAGTTCACTCTGTTCTTTGATTAATTCTTCTTTCTTTTCATTACCCTCACCTTCTTTCTCAGCTTTTTCTAGGTCAGTTTTGATAGTTTCTAATCTGTAATTAGCAGATTGGATCTCTGGGTTTTCGGTTCTAACTTTGATTGGATACTCGATGAAGTCTGAGTATTTTTTCACGATCGAACGGATTTGGTATTCTTTCAAGAAACTATTGAATTCACTATCTTCATCTGTATCTTCTTTCAAGTCAAGAATAATCTTAGTTCCTTGCTTCAGTTCAGCTTCAGATTCTGTAGCATATTCATTGAAATCCTCGTCACTAGCTTCACGGATAGTATAAGTGCCTTCAGCATTAGATTGCCAAAGCATTGCTTTAGTTTCATTAGCATCTTCAGTAGCAGCTTTGCGAGTAAGAACTGTAACTCTGTCTGCAACTATGAAAGCTGAGTAGAAGCCAACACCAAACTGTCCGATAAGAGATTCATTGAAATCTGGGTTCTCATTTTTTTCTTTGATAAGTTTTAGGAATTCTTTGGTTCCAGATTTAGCAATAGTACCAAGATTATTGATTAAATCTTCCTCGTTCATGCCAATACCGTTGTCACGTATAATAAGTCTACGCTTCTCTTCGTCTAGGAAAAGTTTTACAGCTAGTTCTTCGTTTTCAGCGATAAGATCTTTATTGCTCAGAGCTAGAAATCTTAGTTTATCCAATGCATCTGAGGAATTAGAGATCAGCTCTCTAAGGAAAATTTCTTTATTCGAGTATAGAGAGTGGATTACTAAATCTAATACTTGTTTTACTTCTGCTTCAAATGAGCGTGTTGAACTGTTGTTTTCTGCTGTAGTTGTCATAGCGAAATACTATTTTACTATATGCAGCCTAGCTTTTGCAAAAAGATCTATTAAAGAAAGATACTTTTTGGGGAAAATGCTATTATCTTGAATGTGGACGTCAGTAAGATACCAATATTAGGTTTAGCTGCAGCTTTATCAACTACTCTTGCTAGTAGTGACGCTGATTTGAATAGTATAAAGCCAGCTTCATTAGATAAAGCTCGAGAGTTGGGGGTTGAGTTGTGTAAGTATGTTGATGAATCAGGGAATGTTCAATCAGCACTCTGTGAATCTTTTGATGATAAGAAATTTGATTATTTAATAGGCTTGAATCCTCAATCTCAATCTCTTGAAATTTTTTCAGTGCGTGAGGCTGGAGATGAAGTGAAAGGTCCAGAAATTGATCTTGCTAACCAATATTATGATGGTAAGTTAGATTCAGATTTTATATCTGGCTTTTCTGTTGAAAAAGAATATAATACTATGAATTCAGCGAAGCAAGCTAAGCTCATGATTGAGGCAAATGCAAAAAAAGATAAATCTAATTGCTTTGAGTTTGCTATTAATTCTGAAGATCCTTTACCATCTAACCCTGGTGATACTAAGCTGACAACAAATCATGGAAGGAAGTTTGGTCTTGAACAAACTCGAGAGCAGTTTAAGCAAGAATTAATCCAGGGTCTAAAGGAGGATGGTTTAATACAGGTTGATAACCCGAATACTAAAAAGGCTGGTTATTATCCAATAGCACTTTATATTCATTATGAAGAGCCTGTAGAAAGGGTAGTTCAAATTACCGATGAAATAACTGATACTTATAACTATTACGAAAATGCTCCACCTGATTACCATTTTATTAGAAAAGATAAAGAAGGTGGCTTTAGTCATAAGCTAGGTTGGGATAAGCTTCCTGAGAAATTAGATGTTAAAGAGTTTCCACAAAATTTAAAGGTAGATGGTTATGTTGCAGAAAAAAAAATAGCTTTGGATTATCAGCATGTAGCATATTTCCTAGTACCTGATCAGCCTTTAGACCCTGGCCATGATACTTATGTAGATAATCACAATGATACTTGCGAAGCTCTGTCGAATATTAGCTATGAAACCTTGTCAGTTGAGTCCTCTCTGCGCTTATTGAATAGTGTTAACAAAGATACTCAACAAAGAATAAAAGATTGTTAGTAAGGTTAGTTTTACTTATGCAAACTAGCTATAGCTTGATCTCTGCTCATTAGCTTTTTCTTTTTAAGTCCTTGAGCGGCTTTGAGTACATTCCTAGCTACAGCTTTTTTAACATCACTACGTTTTGGAGCTTTAACTTGTTTTTTGGAATTTATATTTGAACCGCTAATAGATTTCTCCATGATGAACTTAAGCTCTTTCTTGGAGAAGATACTAGGTGAAATGAAATTGAGAGAAGTTGGAATACGCATGCGCTTGTAGCGAGCGATAGATTCTTCTACATTGGATTCAATGTGGTTCTGGATAGTTGATGGAATTTCTAGGATCGGCTCTATGATTTCATTCTGAAGATATTCAAGAGGTTGTCTATAGAGAAAGTCTTTCATGAAGTCTATAGCGTCATCGTAAAACTGTTTGAGGCGCTTGAGAGTGAAGAAATCTAGAGTATCTTGGTAGACCTGTAGAGTATATTTTTTAAGATCTTCAAATTTGTTAACAACAGTCTCTATAAGCTCTTCAACTAAGGACTTATCATTGTCAAGTTCTTCTTCTGGCTCTTCTTCTTGAGCTTGTTCTTCTTCTTGAGCTTGTTCTTCTTCCCAAGCCTTTCTTTCAGCCTCTAATTTGGCTTTTCTTTCTTCTTCCTCTTTTTCTTTTACTTCTTCAGTTTTCTTCGTGATTAAAGTTTTGTTCTGCTCAATCATTTTTGCTGAAAGCAAGTTGAGCATTGCTTGAAGAGTTGCGCCATCAGCAGTTTTCAGGGCTGCTGCAAGACTACTATCATCAAGACTAATATCAGATAAAGAATTTGACTCCGAGCTTTGCTTCAATATCTGAAGTGCTCTGAGCTTCTTTAATTTCCTCTGTTTTTCGGTTAACGGTTGGTAGGCTTCTAAAGCTTTCTCGGCGCTCGCGGAATTGAAAGTTTTTAAAATCTCGTGATTAGCGTATGAAAGATTCTGGAAGCGAACGTTGATCGCCATTCTATTAATGTATATCTAAACTATGATTTTGTAAAGTTTATTTTTGCTATAGATTTTTTTTAATTATTGCTTTAGTTTTCAGCTTGGTGCATTTGCTTTATTGTTGCCTCTGGGGCTTTAGATATCGTTGTCGGATTATTTTCGGCAGAGCTTGTTTCTTGTTTGTTTTGATTGTTAGCTTTTAAGTCGAAGAATTTTATTTTGTTTTTGGGTTCTTCTTTGCTACCCTTCTCAACTATTACTCCTTGTTCTAATTCAGGATTGAAGAAGATTATAGAGCCACTTAAATGTTGAGCATCAATAATTTTAATGAGTCTTTTTTTTTAATGATTTCTGACTATCAAAGTCAAAATCATCAACTTTACTAAGTAGGCTGGGTGCTTTGATGAAATATTTAGCAGCTATAGGTGTATTTTTACCTGGATGTGTTTCAAGCTCACTTATATAAACTAAAGGTTTATTAAAAAAAGATTCATCAAGGTTTAATTTACTTGGTGAAGAAGTTTGCATACTTATAGTTTCAGATTTAATTAATTGAGTTAAAGTTTTTGAAATCTGCTCATATACATTAGCTTGATATTCAGGATTAATGGGTGTATCTAGGCTTCTGATGTGTTTTAAATCGTTAACGACTTTAGAAATATTATCACTTGATTAGTTGCTTTATATAAGAGAAAAGCATTACCTCTATTTCGTGCATCGTGTAAATCTTTATCTTGGCTCGCTTTTGTGCCAATTTTTAACAACACGAATTCTCGTTCATCAATTTTTGGATTTTCGTTACTGTCAGTTATCATGAAATATAATCTGTGAGACCCATTTTGGTCATTCACATAAAATTCACCAATTGGATACTCCTTGCTGTCGGCATAAGCTGATGAACTCCAATTCTCTAAAATATGCCCTTGCTTCCCTAATAATTTTCTCTCGGAACCGGTGTTACCTTCTTCATAATTTACTCGAACTATATCTAGTTGTTTAGCCAAAGGTTTAAGTATGTATGCTCCCATTCTTATATGTATTTGATTCTAAGTCACTGATGAATCCTTGGGACACTTTAAAACTAATTTTATCACTATTTGCAAAGCTTATATTATCTAAACTACCTTTGCTGATATTAGCAGGTTTCACATCATTTTGGGAAACAGAGGCTTTGACTAATTTGGGTGCTGATTGTTTTTGTTCTGTGCTAAGTATTTGGTCGTTATATTGATTATTCTTTTGAATGTCTAGGTATAAGTTCTTTATATCTTCTTTACACATTTCCACAAGGTCAGCAAAGTCACTTTCTCCTTTAGACTCCAATAGATAATTTATTGTCTCAATTCCTTCATCTAATTCAGCTTCGATCCCATAAACATCTGATATTGTTTCGCTAGTAATCATATCTTTAATTTGATTAAATAAGCTTATGTGTTCTTCAACCTCAAACTTAGGTTTTGTAAGTAAGTCACAAAGTGCTTTATTCGTTTTGTTAGATACGCTATCCATTGTATTAGCCATATTTCTGGTATTAATATTGATTTGATATTTGTTACTAGTTCTAAAGCTTATTAATTTCTTGAAGTCTGGTGACTCAATTACTTTTGCCTCAGTTTCTTGGACAGGATTAGTATCCTGTTGTTTTTGTAAATTTATTAAAGCTAGACTATCTGCTGTTGTGGACTTTTGAGTTTCTTGTTTTTGACTTTTAGTCTTAGCAGTTGTAGCTTCTTTTATCTCAAGGTCAGAGTCACTTTTCGATGTAGTAGTCTCAATCTCAGTTATAGAAGTCTTTTGAACTATTTGTTGTTTCTGCTCTTGCTGTATTGGACTTTTCTCTGGAGCTTTAAAGCCCTTAGGTGCTTTGAATATAGGAGCTATGCCATCATAGCCTATAATTGTAAGTAGTTCAGACATAAGAATACATTATGATTTACCCTTTAATCAAATATATAAAGTACTAAGACTATTATTTTGATAAGGGCTCTGTCTGAACTGCAGATTTGCGTAATTCTAAGATCTTTTATTATTTAACGCCACTGCTACCAAAACCACCAGCAAGTCTCTTATTATCCTCTTCACTCGGTAATTCAGTGATTTCTTCGAAGCTAGCTTGGTAAATCGGAGCTAAAACTGCCTGAGCGATTCTATCGCCATGTTCAATAGTAAAATCTTCTTCACCGTGGTTAATCATGAGTATTTGGATCTCACCTCTGTAGTCACAGTCAATAGTTCCAGGAGTGTTGGTAAGAGAGATGCCGTGCTTGAATGCTAAGCCTGATCTAGGACGTATTTGTAACTCATAACCTTCTGGTAAAACCATTTGTAAGCCAGTGGTAACTTTTGCTCTTTTCCCGGCTGGAATAGTGATAGAACTAGAATCCATAAGAAATGCTCTTAGATCAAAACCAGCAGAACCAGGAGTTGCATAGAACGGGGTCTGGACCTCTGGGTGAAGTTTTTTAATTTGAATTTGTAGTTGTTGACTCATTGTGAAATAATTTTATCATTTGCATAGCCGCGTAAGCTAGCATGAGATCAAAGCTCATTTGCATCAGGCTAAAGTCTATAAACTTGATAGCGCTGAATTGTCTGAAGACTAATAAGAGTAAATTCGCTGATAAATGTAAAACTACGAAAGAGAATAGAGGTTTGTTGGATTTATTCACAAAGCCGTATATGCTAAATGGAATCAAACTTATTATATATGTGAAGCTTGGTTCTTTTAGATAGGAAAGTCCAGCGCCGAAGCTAAAACAAGGTAAGCCACTTAAGCCAAGTATTATGAATACTAAGCAAGCAACAGTTGCATAATTTTTTTGGAAATATTGACTGACCAAGAACACTATTAAAAATAATGGTGAGTAGTCGTAGTTAAATAAAGGCAATACTGTAAAGTTTGCTAAAACAATTAGTGAAAATACAAAAAGAGTTCTACAAAAATCAGTAAACATTAGCTTTAAACTAAGCTTAGCAGTCTTTCAGCTGTAAGTTCATAGTGTTCTAGAAGTTCTTCAGCTTTTCCTGATTGACCGAATAAATCATTTACTCCTAAACGCTTGAAGCTTACTTTCTCACTTGCGTTCTCAAGAATAGCACTAGCTACAGAATCACCGAGACCACCCCAAATATTATGTTCTTCAGCAGTAATAACTTTCTTGGTATTGTTAGCTGATTTAACTATAGTTTCAGTATCCAGTGGCTTAATCGAAGCAACATTGATTACTTCTATACTTTTACCTTGGCTGCTAGCGATCTGGGCAGCTTCTAATGCTCTGCTTACCATAACTCCAGTAGCAACTATAGTTGCATCAGTACCTTCACGAAGTACATCTGCTTTTCCGATTTCAAACTTGTAATTATCATCATAGATAACTGGAACAGCAGCTCTACCAAGTCTAACGTAAACTGGACCATTGTATTCAGCTACAGCTCTTATAACTTGTTCAGTTTCAACACTATCAGCTGGAACTATAACAGTCATGCTGGGTATAGCTTTCATAATCGCAATATCTTCGATGATTTGGTGGCTAGCTCCATCTTCACCAACTGTAAGTCCCGAGTGGGTTGCACAGATTTTCACGTTGGCGTGATTATGAGCCACGGAGTTACGAACTTGCTCCCAAGCACGACCTGTTGCAAACATTGCAAAACTACTAACAAATGGAATTTTACCTGCTTTAGCAAGACCAGCTGCTGTAGAAACCATGTTTGCTTCAGCGATTCCCATATTGAAGAATCTTTCTGGAAATTCCTTCGCGAAATGCTTAGTTTGAGTACTACCAGATAGGTCAGCATCAAAAACTACTATGTCTTTATTCTCTTTTCCTAGCTCTAGAAGAGTCTTACCATAAGCTGCTCTAGTTGCTATTTTCTCTGAACTTGATTCAATCGCTGCTCCCATAATTATTTCAACTCCTCTAATGCTTTAGCTAAATCCTCGTCTTTTGGTGCAACACCATGCCATGAAACCTGATCTTCCATGAAAGATACTCCTTTACCTTTAACTGTATTTGCGATAATCGCAACTGGCATATTATTTGCTGCTGCAAGTTCATAAGCTTTATTCAAAGCTTGATCAATCTCTTCTGGGTTGTGACCATCTATTACAAGTGTGTTCCAGTTAAAAGCTTTAAGTTTGTCCTCTAGTGAATCCAGAGCCATAGTCTCTTCAGTCCAGCCATCTAGCTGTATTCTGTTTCTATCGATGATTGCAACTAGGTTATCTAATTTGAAATGCGCTGCCGCCATGAAAGCTTCCCAAGACTGACCTTCTTGTAATTCACCATCACTTAGAATTGCAAAAACTTTTTTCTTATTATTATCAAGCTTAGCTGCTATAGCAAAGCCATTCGCGTTAGATAAACCATGACCAAGTGAGCCTGTAGAAATTTCTACTCCAGGAACTCTTATAGAGTCAATATGTCCTTGGAAAGGTGAGCCAAGTTTTCTGAAATTGATAGTCTCTTCAATATTAAAGAAACCAGCTAAGCCTAAAGTCGAATAAACTGCTGGTGAAGAATGTCCCTTACTCACGACTAGAATGTCTCTATCCTCAGCTTGGGGGTTTTGTGGATTGTATTTCATATGTCCACCGAAGTAAAGGCTAGAAAGAAGATCAGCAATAGAAAGAGAACCACCTGGGTGACCAGATTTCGCAGCGTGTATCATCTTCAAGGAATTAATACGTATCTCTAGTGCTTTCTCTTTGACTAAGTTTAGATTTGTTTGAACTGTATTTGACATTATCGAGACCTAATATCACTCGACGCTGAGCGATAATTAAGATCATACCAAAGTAAGTAGTAAATAATATGTTTAATTTAAAAATTCTTTAAGATCTTTGATGTCTTTTGCGTATAACTTTAGCTTTCTTAGGGCTCTAGCTTCATATTTTTTGACTTGAGCTTTAGGAATTTCAAGAATTTCAGACAATTCTTCAAGTTCATAAGAGCGATCAGCAGCAATTCCGTACTTTAGGAAGAGAATATTTTGTTCAAGCTCTGTAAGTTCTTCAATAATAGTCTTCAATTCACCTCTGAGAAGCGTAGAGTTTGTGTGTTCATCTGGTGATTTGAAGGCATTGTTGCTCGCGATGAAGTCTGAGATATCTACCCCCTCTTCACCTTTGAGTTTAGTTGACATGGATACCGTTTTAATCTGAAGATTTTCGATTTCTTCGAGTTTCTCCATGCTGATATCCATTTCTTTCGCTATTTCTTCTGGTTTAGCGTCACGGTTTAATACTTGTCTAAGCTCTAATTTAACTTTGTTAAGCTTACCTGCAATCTCTATCATATGCACAGGTATACGGATAGTTCTCGATTTATCAGCGATAGATCTACTAATAGCTTGTCTGATCCACCAAGTCGCGAAGGTACTGAATCTATAACCTTTTCTGTAGTCAAACTTAGCAGCAGCTTTCATTAGACCTAAATTACCTTCTTGGATAAGGTCCAAAAGCTGGTTAGAGTTACGGGCATAGCGCTTAGCGATACTTACTACTAATCTTAAGTTAGCTTGAACTAATGCTCTTTGAGCCCTATCAGAAATTTCTTCGTCATCTGATCTTATTTCTCTTGCTATTTCAATTTCTTTTTCGGCGTTGATGGTAGGAATTTTGCCGATTTCTTTCAAGTATAAGTAAACACTATCATTAATTAGTGCAGCTTTTTCACTCTTGCTAGGCTTTAGCAGGTCATTATTCTCTACATCGAGGTCCTTCTGGAACTCTTTTGCCTGATCTATGTCTGACTCACTTGGGCCTATTAGTGTATCTTCTTCTTGTGCCATTGAAGATGGATTATTTAGTTAATTTACCCTACTATGATACTTTACCCTTATTCTAAATTTCTCAAACGAGATTTTCAAGAATCTCAATGAATTTATCGACCTCATTTTTGGAATTTGTCCAGGATACAGATAATCTAACAGATTTTTGGGCAATCTGCTCGGGTATTTTACAAGCTCTGAGTACATAGGAGCTTTCTATCAAGGCTGGATTTCCTTTATTGGAGCTGCAGGCGGAGCCTGAACTAATGCAAATACCACGAAGATCGAGCTGTAATACTAACTGCTCGCTAGTGAAATTGAGATTTGTCGCTGCAAAGTTTATATTAGTGACGAGTCTTTTGCTTAAATCCTTAGGTCCATTGATCACAATTCCGGGAAGAGATTCTAGGCGCTCCAGTGTATATTTTTGTAGCTCGCGTATTTTTTTGATATTTTCAGATTTAGATGAGATTTTGAGAGCTTCAGCGAAAGCGAGTATCGAATGAAGGTTCTCAGTGCCAGAGCGAAGGTTTTCTTCTTGTCCGCCACCTATGATTAGAGCCTGGTCTTGGATTTGTTCCTGAATTCGCTCTGAGATGTAGAGAAAACCTATGCCTTTGGGTCCATGTAGTTTGTGAGCCGAGCAAGAGATGAAGTCTAAATTGAATTTTTTGACATCGATAGGGATTTTACTCAAGCTTTGCACGCAGTCACTATGAAATATGGCGCCATATTGTTTGCAGAGCTTACCTATAGCTTCTAAGTTCTGAATAGTTCCAATCTCGCTATTTGCATGCATGATTGAGACCAAAACTTTTTTCCCTAGTTCCTGCTGTCCTTTTAGTATGCTTTCAAGTTCTGTTAGATCTATGAAACCTTCATTGTCGAGGTTTAGCCAGCTAATACTTTTATGCGCAGCTTTGGCTGGTTCGATGATACTAGCGTGTTCACTAGGGCTAGTAATAATGTGATCATAGTCTGAAATTTTAAAAACGGTATTATTAGCTTCAGTTGCTCCACTGAGGAATTTGATTTCATTTGCTTCTGCGTTGATTTCTTTTGCAAAGTATTTACGTGCTTTATTGATAGCTTTTTTCGATTTGCGACCAAGGCTGTGGAGGCTGCTAGGGTTAGCGTAGTATTCGCGATACGAATTACTAAGAAAGTCTATTAAGTCATGGGTAAGAGCAGTGGTTGCAGAATTATCAAAATAAATCGTCATATTTCTAAAGCTTAACTCATGCTTAACCTAAATATGTTTTATTTAGAGCGTGAACATAGATACTCAAGGAGACAATAACAATGAGTGAAGTAGACGGAATTGGTGTAAATAACGAATTAGCATTTCAGAAGGTAAATCATTACGCAGATGATGCCACTATTGAAGATGAAGATACAACGCTTCAAAATGGTAATATGACTGGTTTAACCGACGAAGAGTTGTTAAATCCTGCTCTTGCAAGAGCGAAGGTGAATGCAATGATGTTGAAGGCTGATTTCGGAGCAACACTAAATGGTGAAGGTTCATACTCTCAAGCAAGAAACGTTGTCAAATCAGAAACTAACGGTAAGGGCACCGTTTAATTAGCTAGCAAGGCTAATATAAATTAGGCTCTAATTTAATTTTTAATTACAAATTCTTCAAACTTAGCTTTGAAGCCAGTTGCAAGCATGCTTTCGATTTCCTCCCCACCGAGATTGAAAGCTGTTTGTGCCTTAAATATTTCATCACTTACTGTGGTGTTAGAAACTGTCGTATTATCAGTACAGAAGTTTACATTTAAACCATGATCTAACATTTGTCTTAAGCTATGATTCTTTGGATCCATACCTAGCTCTGGCGATGTTTGTAAATTACTAGTGAGACAAACTTCGATATGAATATCACTAGCTTTGATTAGGTTTATAAGTTCCTCTCTTTGAGCATCAGAGTAACTATAGTTTTTATTGAATAAGTTAACTCCGTGCCCGATTCTTTTAGCGCCAGCTATTTTGATTGCTTGTTCTATGCTTTCTGGACCATCAGCTTCACCTGCGTGAATGGTTTTATTAAGTGCTTTACATAGTTCAAAAGCCTCAGAGTGAAGTGATACCGGGAAACCATTTTCTGGTCCAGCAAGATCAATATTGTTGATCGGTAAACCACTTTCAGCTTTGATTTTAAGTAATTCTTCTATGTAGGCTTTTGAATCTTGAGGACTCCAATGTCTCATGATACAAAGTATGTGACTATATGAAAACTCTTTCGGCGCCCATGAATATTTATTTAGTCTTGCTTGAATCTCACTAGAGGTTTGGATCTCAGAATTGATTTCTTTACTAGCTTTACTTAGACCTTTTTCTATAGCTGCGATGATCTCTTTATTGTTTAAATTATTGTTTTCAGAGAGCATTAGAGAAGGGCAGTAGCGTGGCTCTATTCTGTAAACTCCGTCTTTGAATGCATCGATAGCTAATTCATATGCAGCTTGCTCTAGATTCTCTGAATCCATAAGCGCAGCACAGGTATAAGCGAAACATTCTAAGTATTCTGGTAAATCTTTGTATTTGTCTTTGAAAACTAATTCTTTTAAACCTTCAACAGTGTAAGAAGGTAATTCTAGTTTTAATTTTTTGGAGAATTCAATCAAGCTAGAGAGGCGAATTGAACCATCTAAGTGGACGTGCAAGTCTGTTTTGGGTAAATTACGTATTTCTTCGATACTAAAAGTCATAAAGTTATTTTACCTGATCCTTAACTAGAGCTTAAATAAATTCATGTATCACAACATGTATGGGGATGTCTGATGGTATTTCAGATAGAGATGTATTGCTTGGCCAATTAAGGGCAAGGAGTAATAAAACTGTTACTCCTCAATCTAATATCGGTGAGGATGGTGAATCAGAATCTGGTTCTTTCGACGCTGAAAAACAGCTTGCAATAAATCTAGCAACAGCTTTAAAAGTTTCAATACCTAAAATTACACCAGAAAATATAGCTGGTGTTACAAGTAAATTACAATTTTTAGCAAAAAGATTACCTGAGGAGCTAAGGGCAGAAATTTACTCAGGGGTTTCAAATGAAGATACTGGAAATTCAGCAGTGAATTCAAGATCTTCAAATAGAGTTTCAAGTTTTAGAGACAGTCCTTCAGATAATGGTTTATCTTTTCTTGGTGAAGAATCTTCGATTTTAGATGATGAGTATAACAATACTGGCTATAGCTATAGCCAGAGACAAAGAAGTTCTTGGAATATTGGACAAGCTTAAAATGGTGTCTTAGATGAGACTTGAACTCATACGACCAAAAGGTCACTACCCCCTCAAGATAGCGCGTCTACCATTCCGCCACTAAGACTAGTTCTAGTAATCTTAGCAAATTTTGCTATCATCGAAATAGTGTTTCAAAGTTTAAAATTTATTTTAATTTCTTCTCTCCTCTGCTCTTTTGTTTTCACTTTAAGCTCTTGCTCAAAAAAAGAATTAGGTCTAAGACCGGAAGAGAAGAGTATTGAAGCACAGATTGAAGAACTTATAGATGAAGAGAAAAGTTTAGATGATGTCGAGATTAATGAATATTTCCGAGATCTGGTTAGAAGATTTAGGCGCGTTTATTTAAACAATTCCTATAACTCTCTTAAACATAAAAAAGATGCTTTGGAGTTACTGCTATATCTTTCGAATTCTAAGTTGCAGTACTTTAATGCTAGTGATAGTGAAAATGCAGAGAAGTATGCTTTGAAAATTATTAAAAATTCAATGAGAAGACTTCGTTTTATCAAAAAACGAGACATAGATTTTGGTCTTATGGAGTTAGTAAATTACTATGCAGATTCTTCTGTGTTTTTAGATAAAGGCTACCTCAAGAATTCTTCTAAGAAATTATTTGTAAAAATTCTAGATGAACTATCTAACCCAGAAGGTTTCTTCTTGTATAGGCAAGGCGATGACTCATACCCTGATATGGATGATAACTCTTTTGCTTTGCTTTCTATACTCAAGCTCTATAGAATTAGCCAGGACCTAAGATATTTGGAGAAGGCGTCTAGGCTTGCAGAGCAGATTATTGATAAATTGGGGGGTATTCAGATAAATATTGACTTGGTGCAGTCTTTGCTTTATCTATATAATTTCACTAATGATAGTTTTTGGCTGGAGACAGCAAGTTCACTTGCTGAAATGATTCTGGATGATCCTGATTCGTATCACAATGTTAAAACAGCAAGGTTTATGAATTATCTCTATTACTTTTTAGATGAACCTAAATTTAGAACTTTCGCTGAGACTACTTATGAAGACCTGATCAAAGAAGATCTCAAGGCTGATACAGTTCTAGATTTTGATATTTTACTGTTGAAGCTTGAATTAGAAAGAGAGCCAATATATTTGAAGCTGGAAGCTGATGATTTGAGTAATAAAAAATCTGAGAAGTTTCTTGATAAATTCTTAGATTATCCAAGTAATTTTTATCTAATCAATATGTCAGAGTCTGAGCGTAATTTAAATAGAGCTAAAGTCTGTATAGATAAGCAATGTAGTGATTATTTTTCAGATGATGATGAGCTTGAAGAGTATTTATCCAGCATTTAGATTGACGCTTCTTTGAAATTCTTTGAGTGCTTTACTTAGTTCTGGGTATTCATTGTGAACATTGTCACTTTCATTGACTAGTGTCTCAGCGGCTCTTCTAGCTTTGATTAATAATTCTTCTTGGTCTATAAGTGAGTTTAAGAATGTTTCAGATATTCCTGATTGTTTGACTCCGAGGAAATCTCCAGCGCCTCTAATCTTTAGATCTTGCTGTGCAACTATGAAACCGTTGTTGCTTTTCGTGAGTATTTCTAATCTTTGATTAGATTCTGGTTTCTTGGAATTACTGGATAGTAAACAATAAGATTGTTTGTCACTTCTTCCAACTCTACCTCTAAGTTGGTGTAACTGTGCAAGTCCAAATCTCTGGCAGGATTCTATCAGTATTATTGTTGCATCAGGAACATCGATCCCAACTTCGATTACCGTAGTTGCTACTAAGATTTGAATTTCCTTTCTGTAGAAAGCTTGCATGGTAGCTTCTTTCTCTTCATCGTTTAATTTACCGTGAAGTAAGCCTATGCTGTATTTCTTGAGTGAGCCTTTTTGGAGTTTCTCGAATTCGACGCTAGCTGCTTCAGCTGCAAGGGTTTCAGATTCATCTATGAGTGGGAAAACTATATATGCTTGATTACCTTTTTCTAGTTCAGATTTGATGAGTCTGTGAGCTTCTGATTTTTTCTTAACTATGGAAGTCTTGATCGGTAAACGATTTGCTGGTAATTGATCGATTTCAGACATGTCCAAATCACCATTCATAGCTAGGGCTAAAGTTCTTGGTATTGGCGTTGCTGTCATGAACAGTTTCTCTACTATTACTGAACTACCGCTATGATTTCTTGCTTTTAGTGCAAGCTGCTCTCTTTGTTTAACTCCAAATCTGTGTTGCTCGTCGATAATAACGAGACCAAGATTTTGGTATTCGACTTTCTCTTGAATCAGTGCGTGAGTTCCAACTATGATATTATTGCTGCCATTTGCGATGCCCTCTAGAGCTGCTCTTTTTTCTTTCGCTCCTTGTTTTCCGATAAGCAAAATTGGATTGATTTTCATGTGAGCATTCATTTTGTTTACAAAGTCGACAAATTTTTTGTAGTGTTGCTTTGCAAGGATTTCAGTTGGTACCATTACTGCAACCTGGTAACCATCATCTATAGCTATTAGGGCAGAAAGAAAGGCAACTATAGTTTTACCAGCTCCTACATCACCTTGAAGTAATCTATTCATTGGTTCTTGGTTTACCATGTCTACTAATATTTCTTCGAAGAAAACTCTTTCCTGAGCATCAGTTAGTGAGAAGGGGAGGCAATCAATAAAAGCATCGACTAAGCCGCCATCGAAGCAATTAAATTGAATACCTTTGGAGTCTTTTTTGATTTTTTTTCTTTGAATCATGAACTGGACTTGCATTAAGAAAAAATCATTGAAAGTAAGTCTCTCTGCTGACTGATGGATTTCTTCATCTGATTTAGGTTCGTGAACCTGGGTGATGGCATTACGGTAGGAGATCAATGAATACTGATCTAGAATCTTCTGTGGGATAAATTCTTTTAGAGAAGGTAAATAAACAGCAATGGCTTGCTTGATAGCTTTCTTAAGTTGAACCATGGAAAGCCCTTCAGTAAGAGGATAGATTGGAATAATTCTATTTTGGTTTGGATTGGATTCTTCGCTTAGTTCATCTCCAACTACTTCTATAACTGGATTTGCAAGTGTGAGTTTCTTAGAGAATTTATCGATTTTAACTTTGCCGAAGCATAGTACTTTACTGTTCTCTGGATACAAGGATTTGAATTGCTTGATGTAGAAATGACTTGAATTTCCTTGGAAATATTTGACTAGTTTTAGTTTGCCTGAGATATCTTTTATCTCTATATTCATTATCACTAAGTCTTTTTTCGGACTTTTGTAAGCTGAGATTTTGGATAGGGTTGCGAAGATAGTTGCGTTCTCGTCTATCATCAAATCACTGATCAGTGATTTACTTTCATAGCTGACAAAGTCTCTTGGTATATATTTGATAAGGTTTTCACAGTTCTCAATGCCGATTTTGTTGAACTTTTCAGCAAGTTTGGGTCCAATGCCTTTTACGAACTGCACAGGAATTTTTCTTAACTCAGCGTCTTTCACTACAGGAAGAGATTCTGGTTTTTCTTTGTTTTTTTGCTTGTTTGGATTATTTTCCTCATAGAGTTCTTCTAGAGAAATAATAATTTCTGAAATATATCTTATCGTTTCAATTCTTGTTGATAAATCCTGGAAAGGGTATCTTGAAATCAAGGCAAGAATTTTGTGCCAGTTATCACTATGTTTAAAAATCCCAATAGCATTTTTGCATTCTTTTTTGATAAAACTAGTAAAATCCCCTGACTTTCCGACTATGTTGATGTAATTATGCTCCACTTCAAAACGAATGCCGTTTTTCAGCTTATCTATTATTTGAAGTCCTATTTGTTTTTCTTTGAGCATCTATTAAGTTATAATTTTAAATAAATTCATAAGGTAATTGTGTATAAATGTCTACTCTTAATCAAAGTAAAATCTCTAACAATATTTTAGAAACTATTGGTAAAACTCCTTTAGTTAGGTTAAACCCGGGCAAGATGCTGGATTCCAAGCATGTGGCTGATGTGATTCTTAAGCTTGAGTTCTTTAATCCTGGCGGATCTGTGAAAGATAGAATCGCGATGAATATGATTGAAGAGGCAGAGAAAGCTGGTCTAATTAATCCAGAGAAAACCACTTTAGTAGAACCTACTAGTGGAAATACGGGTATCGGTCTTGCCTTCGTTGCTGCAGCAAAAGGTTACAAAATTACTCTTACTATGCCTGACACTATGAGTGTAGAGAGAAGAAAGCTACTCAAGGCTTATGGTGCTGATTTGGTTTTAACACCAGGAGCTTTAGGGATGAAAGGTGCTATCGCAAAGGCAGAGGAATTACTTGAAACAATTCCTAATTCTTTTATGCCTCAACAGTTCAATAATCAGGCGAATCCTAAGATTCATAGAGAAACTACAGCTCTTGAGATTTGGGACGATACTGATGGTGAAGTGGATATTGTAGTTGCAGGTGTCGGTACTGGTGGTACTGTTACTGGAATTGCTCAAGCGCTCAAAGAGAAGAAAGATTCTATCAAAGTCTATGCTGTTGAGCCAGAAGAGTCACCTGTTATCTCTGGTGGTGAACCTGGTCCACATAAGATTCAAGGTATTGGTGCTGGTTTTATCCCAGAGAATTTGGATAAAGAGATTCTTGATGGCGTAATTAAGATTAACGCTGAGATTGCTGTAGCTACAGCAAGAAAAGTTGCTACTAGTGAAGGTATACTTGCTGGTATTTCATCTGGTGCAGCTTTAGCTGCTGGACTTGAACTTGCTGAAAAGCCAGAGAATAAAGATAAAAAGATAGTTGTTATTATTCCATCTAATGGTGAAAGATACTTGTCTACTGTGCTTTATGCTGATTTAGAGGTATAACTCAAATCTTATATAATTTTTAAATTATTGTATTATTGGGCATGCTTTGCTACAATTCTTTGTGCGGAGTGGAGCAGCCTGGTAGCTCGTTGGGCTCATAACCCAAAGGTCGCAAGTTCAAATCTTGCCTCCGCAACCATTTTTTAGTCTAGGTTTAAATTATTTGTATTATTCTGCTTTACTTTAGTGGTGCGATTTTGTTTGGCTTTTGTAACTTTTTAACAAGTTGCCAATCTTTTAAAAGTTCTTTCTGGTTAAGTTTTGCCCATTCTATGATTAAGCCTAAAGCTCTTGGTGGTATTTCACCAGCAATAATTGAGAGATTTTGAATGGCAATGATAACTTCGTATTCGTTGTACTTTGCATGAAAATGTGGTGGATTGTGATCATCGTAGTACATATAGATAGCGATCCCATAGAATAAGCAAATTAATGGCATTCAAATATCATAGATACTTTTTATTTAAAGATGTCTTTATACAGTGAATCTACGCAGAGGTCAATTTCTTTTTCCCACATTAAAGATCTTTGATCAGCTGAGATCGTGTAATTATTAAAAAAGTTTTCGTCTTCCCATTCTTTGAAGACGCTTTTTCCCGCTTTGTTAGTGAGATCAACTATGCCAGTTCTTCCATTGTTGAATGTTAATTTAACTTTATAGGAGCCTAAGTTCTCTACAGATATAAGTTTTATTAAAGAAGAGTCTTTTTGTTCTGACATTTTATTTAATTATATAATTATGGGTGAACACATTTAATGGTTATTGAATTCTAGCTTATGCAAGTGCAAGATTTTTATTACGATATTGCTTATGCAGCATTAACAAATAGATTGGTATTGTTCACTGGGACCGGCTTTTCAAAAGCTGTTACCAATGATAGAGCTTTGAGTTGGATTGATCTATTGATAGAGGTCATTGATCAATCAGGAATCTCTGATAAGGAGAAGTTGAAGGATTTTTTATTTCCAATGTCTATAGACAATAAAAGGAAAATATCATCTGAATGTATAGCTAGTCTTGAAGAAGCTGCTCAGATGATAAATATAAAACTTAAAAAAATTGATGAAGATATTGCTTTAATTATTAGGACTATTATTGAGAGTATAAAACTCGCTGAAAATAATGATATTGTTTTTATCAAAAACTTTATAGAGGCGGTAAGGTCTCGTTCTCTTAATCTGAAAGTTGTTACGACTAACTATGACGGGTTATTTGAAGATTTGCTTAATGGAAACATTATTAATTCTATAGTTCCTGGTTTACCAATCCCCAAAGTGAAATCTAATTTTGAAATATATCATGTCCATGGCTCTATTGATTCTCCTGAGAATATGATTATCACTAGTGAAGATTATTTCGATTTTATTAATTCTGAGACTTATTTTTCAAGAAAATTAAGTACTTTATTGTATGAAAATACAGTTGTTATTTTGGGCTACTCTCTGTCTGACCTTAATCTCAAAGCGATTATCTGTGAGCAAAAAAAACAGACTAAAAATTATTTAGCTGGAGCAAATATTTTATTTATTTCTAGAGATTCAATTCATCCGGATATTAAAGATTATTATGGAGACTGTTACGGGATTAGAGTTTTAGATAATATTGAAATTCTTGATTTCTTTCAATACTTAACTAATAAAATTCTTAATGATAACTGGGATCACATAAAAATAAGCCTTGAAAACATTCAAGTCTTTGCAAGTAAAGAAGAGGAAGAAATATTTAATCCTGATTTTATTAGACAAAGCTATTCTTTTTTTCATATTATGTCTGCGATTGAAGCTACTGGGTGGAATTTAAATAATGCAGGTGCTTGCAATTTATTGGTTAAGGCAATGAAGCAAAAAATAAAATTGACTGGTGATTCAGGTGCTTGGAAACAATACCAACATCTGGCAAATTGGCTGATTTATATTGCCTCAAAATTTGATATCCAAGGTACGGAGTTTGAATCTGAATTTCTTAGTTTTGTGATTTATTCAATGACGAATATGGGTAGGTATATTGGATATTCTTGGGAGGCATATGATACTTGGAAAAATTATTGGGGAAACATCCTTGTATCTAATAAAAACCTCATTAGGAACTACTGGAATAGTATAGGTATATCTTGGGAGCCAGCTCTTGAAGTAATTTACCAATAAAATTTGAATCAAAGCCTATTAATCAAAATATTAGGATCTATATATCGATTAATAGATTTGGCTCCCCCTCGATAAAATATACCAATAAGTGAAAAGAAATTGAGGTAATTAATGTCCAATAAGAAATTAAG
>JAKVAO010000042.1 GCA_022447685.1 Candidatus Caenarcanales bacterium
ATTTGCTCCAGTCTTTCAAAAATCTCCTAAATGGTTCCTTGGTATTTACTTAATTCTTCATTGGGCTGAGTAGTTACCTTATCTCAGAAGAGCCTAGATAAACTTATTATCAAGCCATAGCTTGTGTTTTTAGGGCTCTTTTTGTTTTGACACACTTAACCCTAGAAATACAAAGTAGAAAAATTTTTATTTTGACAAAGAATTTGAAATTTTTACTTGCTAAACTTTAATTATGCCTAACGTAAAAGACTTTTTCTTCGATGAAGCAGTGATGAAAGCTGATTCTTTTCCTCTTCTTTTGGGACCATGTGTCATTGAATCGCGTGGCAATGTGATGCGTATAGCTGAAGAGATTAAGAAAATTTCAGATGATTTGAATTCATCAGGTTTAAGTCGTGGGGTGATTACTGTATTTAAAGCATCTTTTGATAAGGCTAACCGTAGTTCTATCCAGGGCTTTAGAGGTCCTGGTATGGATGAAGGTTTGAAAATACTCGCTGAAGTCCGTGAGCAATTTGGTTTTCCTATAGTTTCTGATGTGCACACTGAAGAGCAAGCTAAAGAAGCAGGAGAAGTTCTTGACATGCTTCAACTTCCAGCTTTTCTTTGTCGTCAGACTGATTTGATTGTTGCCGCAGCAAAAACAGGTAAGGTTCTAAATATCAAAAAGGGACAGTTTTTATCACCACCAGAGGTGAAAAACATCGCCGATAAGTGTAAAGAGTCGGGCAACGAAAAGATTTTTATCTGTGAGCGTGGTAATTCTTTTGGTTATAACAATTTAGTAGTTGATATGAGGATGTTTGATCAAGTTCGTGAGATGGGTATTAGAACTATTTTTGATGCTACTCATTCTTGCCAGCTTCCGGGAGCAGGAGGCGATAAGTCTCTAGGGAACTCTCACTTTGCTCCGATTCTTGCAAGAGCAGCTGTAGCTGCAGGCGCAACAGGAATCTTCGCTGAGACTCATTTTAACCCTGAAGAAGCTCTTTCTGATGGTCCGAATATGATTCCTCTAGCTAAGTTGAAGCAAGCCTTGTTTGAGATTCTCTCTGTTAGGCAGGCTTTGACTACTGATTTGGTGAAGGCTTAGTTAGCTTTCATAGTATTACTACTCTCTTCACTAGTAAATTAATAAGCTACTTAACTTGCAGCAAAAACTTTTTTGATACTTTCAAGAAGCTTATAAATACTTTCGTTCTCTGCTGCCTTTTTGCGAGCATTTGCTTTATATCTTTTGTGTACTTCAAAAAACTGAGCTTGTATTGACTTCATTAACTCATTTGCTTGAGAACCAGGTCTAACTTGGTTATTTGCAGCTCTTTGAGCTGAGACCTGCTGAGCTTTGATATTAGCCTGAGGATTGTGTATTACTTTGCTGAATAACTGTTTCTCAAGATTTTGAACTCTATGATTGACACTTGCTTGATAGTTCTGGTGTCTTGCGATTAATCTTGATTCGATTGCATTGTAGTCAGTGAACATAGTTTTCACCTCCTCACTATATATATGCCCGTAAAATGTATGTATCTATAGTTTATTTGGTGGATTTAAGGATTGTTTAATTATCTTTATCTATAAATACGTCAATCTATAGATGAGTTATTATATTAAGGATTCATTGAAAATTTCACTTTATGCCAACACCTGAAAGATTAACCAAAATAACCCGTGTAGCAAACGCTAGGCAGCATGGAATTGTAGTTCTGGAAGATATCTACGATCCACATAACGCTATAGCTGTATTTCGTAGTTGTGACGCTTTTGCTGTTCAAGAAGTTTACCTGGTTTTCGATAAGCAGCCAGCTTTTGATCCTAAAGAAATGGGTAGAGCGACTTCTACTTCTGCAAATAAATGGATAGATTTTAAAATCTTTAATTCAATTGAAGATGCTTATAATGACCTAAAAGCACGCGATTATACTAGTTATGCTACTGTTCTTTCAGATGATACTGTTTCTCTCTATGAAGCTAATCTGCTTGAAAGTCCAAGACTTGCTTTTGTTTTGGGTAATGAGAAGAAAGGGCTTTCAGAGAAAGCAGTTGAGCTAGCTGATCACAAGATTATGATTCCAATGCAAGGCATGATTCAGAGTCTAAATCTCTCTGTTACTGCGTCGATTTGTCTTTTTGAACTGAATAGGCAAAGGCTTGCTTCTAATAATATGCCTGAATATCTTTTGAGCAACGGATCTAACGATACTCTTATACAAGATTTTTGTGAGCGTTAATCGTGTGAACTCTCTCTAGTCCTACTAAAACAAGCATTAAACGTACTAGAATAACCAAGAATTGGATATGAATTGTCCTTGTTCTATGCTCATTAGGCTTGTATAGAAGTACCTAGAGTTTTCAATTAATGAGGCCATGGACTTAGCTTTTCTCTGTCCAGAAAGTTTGATTCTATCTAGTGCTACGTCTGGCAGTAAGCCGTGGTCAAACAGATTACAAATGATTTTATCTGACATGATTTCATCTAGGCACCTGGCTCTAATATAGTCTTTCTGGTTCTGATCAAGCCTTGATATTGAATCATTAACTATTTTCTTGAAATTGGCGCTGAGTGAAAGTTGGTATTCTTTGAATTTACCTATTAGTTCTTCGTTGTATTCTTGGCTGTCCAGCCATTTCTGAGTAGATTTTCCAATAACTCTGTGAGCAACTTCACCCTGGCAATGAATATCAATGTATTCATTTAATAATTTTTTGAATTGGCTAAAGAATAGATCATGGCTTCTATAGAAATTAAGAGTATCCATGAATACTGTGTAAACTGAGTTCTTGTTTAATTTATTTAATTCTTCAAGTTCATTAGTTCTACTAGCAAGCTTGCTGAGTTCTATGAATTCTATTGTTTTACTTTCAAGTTCCGGATCAAAATTTTTGTGGTTTTTGAACTTCTCAGTTTCACTTAGTCCCCAGCTTTCTATTAATGCATCGACATAGTCTTTAACGGATAGTTTGGCTTCTGTGTGCTGTTCACTGAGGAATAAAAATTTCTTGGCGTTGGGGAATTCTTTTAAGTAGTCACTACATTCTTCGATTATTTTTTCTTTTAATTTGATTTGATGACTTGTTAGGTCATGATTTTTCGACATTTTTGGCTCCTTCTTCCCTAATGATTCCTTCCATAAACTCTCTATTGATTTCGATATTGTCTAACTTGATGAACATATTGCCCAGCTCAATGCCAAGCTCTTCGAAATTATCTATTATTACTAAGTTCTTCTTCTTATGAACAGCATGTTTGACGAGTGAATTGAGTCCACCTGCTATCTCGTGTTCTTTTGCAATTTTTGCTAGTATCTTGATACTTTCTGCAAACTTATTAAACTCTTTGACTTGTTCTTGAGATAAGTAATTACCTAGATCAAGATTCAGATTAAAATCAATCGCATCTAGAGTTTTCATCTCGTCTAGGCATATAATATTTTCTATTTTATTATTAAGTAAAAATTTCCTGTATTTATCTGAGAGCTTTTTCAGCTCCAGCTTTGCATCATTTTCCATTAGCTTAAGTTATCCTTCCTAAAATACAAAGACAAATTAAAAAGGATTTTATATTCCCCTAATAAAGTTACAACTTTAGTATTAAGAAAAGGATAAGCCCATGGCAGCTTTAATTTTTTTCATGAAATCATTGCTTAAATCCCGGGCTTTAGCAGTACCTTCACTGATTACTGATTTGATGTAGCCTCTATCCTGAGAAAGTTCCTGTCTTCTCTCTCGGATTCCTTTGAATTTATTATCCATTACCTCGAATAGATATTTTTTGAGCTTCATATCGCCAAGACCACCCCTCTGATAATGTTCTTTTAGCTTGGCTACTTCTTCTTTATTATCATCAAATGCATCCAAGTAAGTGAATACAACATTTCCTTCGACTTGCCCTGGGTCTTCCACTTTCAAGTGATTTGGATCTGTGTACATTTGTTTTACTTTTTTGAATAGGGTGTCAGCGTCGTCTTTCAGATATATAGCGTTTCCTAGAGACTTACTCATTTTGGCCTTGCCATCTAGCCCTACCAGTCTCGAGAAATTCTCGGGAACAAGCGCTTCGCATTCTTTAAGTACTTCTGTCTTGTAAGTAGCATTAAACTTCCTTACCAGGTAGTTGGTATCTTCTATCATTGGAACTTGATCGGCTCCTACCGGAACTAAGTCGGCTCCAAATGCTGTTATGTCGGCTGCTTGGCTCACAGGGTAAACCAGAAAACCAACTGGGATTTTGTTAGCGAAATCTTTTTGTTTAATCTCTTCTTTTACTGTAGGGTTTCTTTCTACTTGGTTGAGTGTGAGTAGATTTAGGAAATACATTGTAAGCTCAGGCAGGGCTGTGAGTTCAGATTGCAGGCAGATAGTAGATAGCTTAGGGTCTATGCCTACAGCTAGATAGTCCATAGTAACTTCATATATATTCTCGCTAATTTTCTCTGGTTGGTCGAAATGATCAGTTAGAGCCTGCATATCAGCTATTAGAATGTTTTGTTCATAGTTGCCACTATTCTGAAGCTTTACTCTGTTTTGAAGGGAGCCTACGAAATGGCCCAAATGTAAAGGTCCTGTAGGTCTATCTCCAGTAAGAATTATCTTTTTTTGCATTCAAATCAATATTTTAGCCCTAAATTTTTGTTTCAAAAAAAACTTTTAAATTTGAGAAAATTATTATTTACTATGTTCCAAACTTATGATATCTTCATATAGGAGCACTTTTGCTTCTGTATATTATAAAAACTTAATCTTGGAACTATATTTGTTCCGAAAATTAATATCTTTTAATTTATTTCTATAGACAGAATAAGTTTTCTGATTGATACTATTAGTATTAGGGTAATATTAATTGAAGGAGAGCCCCAATGCTAAATAACAAAGATAAAAATATTAATGAAATTGTAAAACAAGTTGTATCTCTCAAAGAGTTCTACATTGCTCTTGGGATTGACTCTGTTAATACAATTAATATATTCAATAATACAATTTCCTATCTCAAAGGCGAGTTAGGTTTCGACAAAGCAAGTAATGCTCTTAAAACTCTCATTGAAGAGGATAAATTGGTAACAGAAAGAGAACTAGACCTCTTGAATTGTCTAGACGAACTAATTCATAGTACTGAAGAAGCTAGAAAAGGCGCTGTGAACAAATTAAATTCTTCAAACTTCGACACCGAATATAAGCAAATAGCTTAGCTATAACCGTCACGGGGAAAAACTTTTTGTTTTTTTCTGTGACCAGGTGATAGAGACTAGTCCCTGCGTGGTAGTATATCTTTAGATGTTAGGAACTCAGAACGGAGGATTTATGAAAAAACTTAACTTACTCGATTTAGCTAGAAAATCTCTTGCAGCTTTCACTGCAATTGTCGTGGGAACTGGTATTTCAGCGCAAGCTATTAGTGTTGATAATCTTAAAGCTGGTTTAGTAGTAACAGAGATTCAGTCATGTTCTAACCATGGTCACGACCATGATGGTCATGATGATGAGCACCATAATCATGGTGGAGATCACCATTGTGGTGGCGATCATCACTGTGGTCATGATGAAGATCATGATGGACACGGTCACTAATTAAATTATTGACATAACTTAAGATTTTACTTGAGTAAGAGTCAGTCTTTGGGGGCTGACTCTTTTTTTTGTTAAGATATATTGTTAGGTGAAACAAAGAGAAATGCTAGCTAAAATAATTCTTGACGACAAAGCAAAATTGCATGCTTTGCTTAGCTTGATACTTTTACTAGTAGTTTTTTTATTAAACTTAAATTGGAAAGTCTTTTTATCACTCTCATTTGTATTTAATCTATATCTTATGTCATTAGATTTTTCATTTACGGTCTTTAGGTCTTTAGATCAAGCTAATATAGCCAAGCCCATGATTCCATTGAAGGTCATAATTTCAGCTATGCGCGCGATCGTAACTGCATTCCTGATGTTTTTATGTCTAAAATATTTTAGTCTTGATTACGTCCAAGTTTTACTAGCAAGCTTCAGCTTACTTGCAAGCCTAATTATTAGTGGTTTCTATTCTAATCAATACAACTAATCTGTTTATATATTCCTGCCGGTCTGATGTTTGCCTCTAGCAGTATGAGTTTATCTTGTTTAGCATTTATTAAATCCAAGCTGTATATTTTGATCGTGCTGATATTATTTTTTTGAGTATAGAAATTAACAGCAGAATTGAAATTATTTATAAGCTTTATTTCTTCGGTTCTTAATTTTTGCTCACAGTAAAGATTTGATTCATAACATAGAATTTTTTTTTCATTTGTAATTGGAATCAATTCTTGAACCAATAAGTCATCATATTTATGAACATTATTTAAGTATTGCTTTAGCTCTTGCGATTTATTGATATCTAGTTTAAGCTGATCTCTTGATTCTGTTCCATGAACTGTTTTGCATAAAAGTTTTGTTATATTGTGTTTCTGTGCAAAGTTTTGAATGATATTTATGCTTTGAGTTATGTTACTAGTTCTGTCTATTTTGATACTTTTAGCTTGCTTGAAGCCATTTGCTAGCATGAAATTATAAAACAAGAATTTATTATCAAAGATTTCACTTAATTCATTGTATGGATTAATTTCTTTGAGTTTAAGTCTTCTTGCATGTTTTGAAGCTAATTGATGACTTGATATCTCGTTATTGAGATCAAAATGTAAGAAAAGTATTTCAGTATTAGTGTTGAAATAATTCTCAGAGCTATTTAGAAAATCTTCTAAGTTTATAGTGACTATATTTTGTTTTAGAGATATGTGGCTTAATGCTTCAACAGTTTTATTTAAAAGCTTTGCTTCTAATTCGTGAACAATAAGTATTTCAGACATCTTTATATATATGCTTTGATTTTGATGTTTCTATAGCTCTTGCCGGGTTCATAGAAAAGTACTTTTACACTACGGTAACCTAAAGTCTTCTTACGATGAATTTCGTATTCATAACTTATAAGTCCTTTGTTGAAGAAAAATGCTTTCACCCGAGGTTGATTCATTTGTTTATGAAAAACGCCTCTGTCTATCATTCTGAACATCTTAGCCGACCAGTTTCTTACTTCAGACCTGGTAAGTATTTTAGGATGTTCTTCATCTAGAGGTAGTAAGTGTTCGCTTCTTACTCTACCGTTAACGAAATACGCTTTGATCTTCCAGTGCTTATCTACAGCAAAGCTGACGTAACCAGTAAATGGGGTCTCTGAGAAAACCTCTCTATTTATCTCTGCACCATACTGTTTGAGGTTTTCAGCGTAGGTAGCATTTAGTCTTGCTTGAGCTTGTGGCGCTAGGCAAAGTATTAAAAACAGAATTATGAGGGTTTTCTTCATCTACTTTTAGTATTATTGTATCAGTAGCTATGGATATTGCAGTTCAGTCTTCCTCCAAAAATTTTACTTGGGCTTGGTTCCGCAACCTCATGAAAGTTCTTGAAGACTATGAATCGGTTGATTTAATCAAAGATAAAGTAAAAGAAGCGCTGAAGAATTATTTGAATTTTTCTGAGGCGGAGATTTATATTTTAGGAAATCTTAGTAAGAGTAAGTCTGATGGCTCAGAGATTATGGAGCAATTGATAGAGAGTGATTTCTTCGATAGAAGGCTAATAGAAGATATTCTTATTTCTAAAAGCCCAAGTAAAGTAAGTGCGTACCAGGTGACTTTTCCTTTGGAATTGCGTGGGCGAGTAATTGGTCTTTTTCATTTGAAGGCTTTAGAAGAGATTAGTGAGGATCAGCTGTCGATTCTGTGGGCTTTTGCTGATTTTTTGGCTTTGAAGATAGATGAATTGCAGATGCCTAAAGAGATAAGCCCTTTGTCTAAAGCTAAAATTAAGCAAATTTCTGATTCGATTTTTAATAATTTACGTAATTTTTTGGAAGCTTCATTAGTAAAGCTAAAAGTCTTAGAGCAGAAAAACCAAGAATTAGTAGAAATAAATAAATTCAAAATCGATCTTATTAACAACGTTTCTCATGAGTTGAGAACTCCACTGGTTGGGATACTTGGTTTTAGTAATATGCTGCTTAGGCATCAAAATAGTCCAGAGATTGTTCATGAATCTGCTGAGCAGATTCTAGATGCAAGTAATAGACTGTCACGGATGATTGATGATTTGATTCAATTGAATAGAGCGAATAATATTGGCTGGCAGGTGAATTTCGAGAAGGTTGATATTGCTGAGTTGATTTTCTTTGCTCATAAAACCTTGTCTCAATTTAGAAATGAAGAGCATAAGTTTATTTTCAATTTTGATGAGAAATTACCTATGGTTAGAGCTGATAGAAAGCTTCTTTTGCAAATTATTGAGAATCTTATGACAAATGCAATTAAATATTCGCCAGACGGCGGCGAAGTAAAGGTTGAAGCAAGAAAAGCTGATGCGGATACAGTTACTATTACTGTTTCAGATCATGGTATTGGTATGACTGAAGAGGATGTTGAGAAGATTTTTGATAGATTTTATAGAGTGAAGAGCGCTAAGACTAATAAAATTCATGGATTGGGTCTTGGGCTTGCTATCTGTAAAGACTTAGCTGTAGCTTTAGATGGTGATATCAAATGTGAAAGTAAGCTTGGTAAAGGTTCTAGTTTTACTGTTACTATACCCAGATATTAAATATTCTGTGATATCCCTTATTTAGGGTGTATTTTGAATTTAAAATTCAAAATATCACTGCAATAATTATTAAAAGATTAACAGCAATCTAAGCATAACCAAGTGTGCT
Organism: Candidatus Caenarcanales bacterium; assembly: GCA_022447685.1. Lineage (GTDB taxonomy): Bacteria > Cyanobacteriota > Vampirovibrionia > LMEP-6097 > LMEP-6097 > DT-14. Next base: position 8,717 of record JAKVAO010000042.1, read on the forward strand.
ATTTTCACTTACTGAAGAAAGACCAATTCTACTTGCCAAAAGTTCTCCAAGAGATCTTGTGGTGTATACAAACCTATCTTTAGTTCCAGGAATACGGAAAGCCGCAGCTTCTGGTCTAACTGAACGACCAATACCAGATGGACCTACACCTGTGTAGTTACCACCAAAAAGATTATTTAATCTGGATAGTAAGCCTGATGCCATAATTTAATATTACTATAAAAAGACAGATTGAGCTTGGGTTTTACCTATTTCGGAAATAATTATGTCCTAAACTGAATATTTTTATCATTATTATGCTGTTTGGGCAACAGGAACAGCTATTGCTCGATCTAAAAATAATAAAAATCTGTTTAAAAATCTTTGGCTAGTAGCGACATTATTGCCAGCAGCTGTTCTGCCCCAAACCGTTGGTCCCAAGCCATATGGATCAAATCTCATATAATATAAAATATCATATAAATATCTCAGGGTGATAGTTTTTCATCTTCACATCCAGATTCTTTGCGCCTGAGAGTATATTCTCCAGCTTATCCCAGAATATCTTACTATGATTCTTCTCTAATATATGAGTAAGTTCGTGGCAAATGACATAGTCAATCAATTCAGTTGGTAATCTCATCAGGTGAATAGATAGGTTAATGTTATTGTCTCTGGAGCAGCTCCCCCACTGGCTTTTCATGTCTTTTAGCCTTAGAGATTTATAGTTTATCTGATTCAGGCAAGAGAAGTAATCTAATCTCTGTGGCAAATAATCCTTAGCCTCAGTTCTAAGAACCTCTATGATAGTTTCTTTGATTGCTTTTTGACTTTTACTACAAGATTCTAACTGAATATTTTGATCATAGTAGAATTTGATTTTAGTGTCTGTAATCAGTGACCTAGATTCTTTAATAGCAGATGGAATTAATTTTAGTTCTCTATAGAATGTTTTATATTCGGTATCTCTTGTAAAACTTTTTTCTTTGCGTTTTAATTCTAATGCTTGAATTTGCTTACGAATCCATCTAGCATTGTCTTGCAGAAAATCAGTACAGCATTCCAGGCTTGCCCATTTGGGTGCAGTGAGAACCAAGCCCCTGGTGCTACTAGCTGAAATTTTGAGTCGTTTAGCCTGATGATGCGTTTTGAATTCTATTAAAGCTATTTCTTCTTGACTAAGAGAGAGTTCAGCCACGACTTACCCCTTTAGGCTTTCGCCTACTTTAGGTTCAGTACCTGCTATAAGTCTTGTAATATTGGTTCTATGTTTAATAAGGACTATATAAATAAAAGCTATAATACCAAAGCTAATCACACTCAAAGGTTCATGGAACAACCATAGCCATAATGGCACCAGTGGAATACAAACTATGGAACCAAGTGAAGAGTATTTGGAGATTTTTACTGTGCTGATCCAGATGATAACTGTGATTATTGCTGCTATAGGGTTTAATGCAAGTAAAACTCCAAGTCCTGTAGCTGAGGATTTACCGCCTTTGAAACCTATATAAATGCTTTTAGCGTGAGCAATAATAGGAAGCATGCTTAGAAAAAGAAAAGTCCATGATGATTTTGGAATAACTTCGTGGAAATTAATTTCTACTAGAGCTACAGGCACCAAGCCTTTGGCTATGTCTAGTATAAGAACTACTATAGCTTGCCATTTCCCCAGAACTCTTAGAGCATTAGTTGCGCCAGTACTCTTACTACCAAGTTTCGTTAGATCTTTACCGAAAGCAAGTCCCAACCAATAGCCAAAAGGCATAGCAGCTACCAAGTAGACAACTAAAAAGACAAATATTGCTATGAGAAAATTTGGCATTAGGCTTATTATAATCCAGATGGGAATTCTCTATCTATAGTCTTTGATAGCATTTTATAGAAAACTTTAGCTTCTTTGTTTTCTGGGTCAAGGTCTAATGCTTTTCTAAGATTCTCTTTTGCGTTTAGGTACCTCAACTCTTTCTCTTCATTTAGGTTAGTTAGGGTTTCAACAGCTAGATCTTGGTGAATTTTAGAGTTTAATTCTTTAGTTTTTTTGCTATCGTATTGGTTTAATAAATCTATAGCCTCTTTGTGTTTTTCTGCTTTATATAGAAGCTTTGCTTTTTTGATATCGTTATATTCTTGAAAACAAGAGCTACAGATGAATATCAATGAGAGTACTAAGAAAAATCTACTTTTAAGCTTCATATAAGTAGAGTTTATAATATCTATTCTTTTTAGTCTAATTTTGATTAGTCTAGTCTTTTCATTCTCGGTTCAAAAATTGGTAAAAGTCCAGGTATGCAAGAACCATCTATTAGAGCTGAAGTTTGATTTCTCACGGCACTCTTATAATCTGTTCTTAAAGGATATTTATCTTTTTCAGAAGAGACGCAGCCATCTATTGAAAATTTACCGGTCCAGGCTTCAGTAGATGGGTTTATTCCCTCTGCACCAAAACTTCTAGCTGCTGCTTGCGCAAGTTTTTTATTCTGACTCTGAGGCATTAATATTACTGATCCATCAGGTCGCAACGCTGCTGCTCCTGTTGTACACCTACCTTTCTTGAAACTACTTAAAGTCCATAGTAGTGTTCCATCATCAAACCTTTCGAGACCTGACCTTCTATCTGTTTTAGTATTATTCACTGACGCAGCTCCAGCTATCCCAATATGGGCAATATTTCTTAATCTTCCCGAATCATCTCTATAAGTTTCAGCCATTACAACAGGTTGTCCTTTATGAAATGGAGTGTAGACAACATTCATCGGAATGCCCTCTTCATCTTTTTTAATAATCTCCATAAAATTTGCAAAACCAGTCTCTTCATCAGTATAGATAAAACTATATTCAAGTTCACTTTCTTGTTTTACCCAAATTTCAAAATCTCTTTTATCTTTAGAATTTTCATCAATACCTATCATGTGTTTAAATGCTACGTAGTTTAAATTAAAAAATTGTTGGTGGAGCTCATAAAGACGCTTTTGTGTAATTACAGCTTGAGCTCTAAAATAATCATTTTGTGGAAGCGTATCAGCGTGATATAGAAGTCCTTGCATCACAGTGATATCTCTTGTTGGTCTGATTTCCATATTTGGATCAAACTCACCTTGGCTATTATGTTGAGGGAGCTTGCCGGCTCTAGGATCATCTGGAGGTAGCTTTAATTCTAGAGCTCTAGCTTTACCTGGTTTGGTATAAACGATCATCTCGTCTTCTTCGTCTCTTTCTTCAAAACCTTTTCTGAAATATCTTTTATTTTGATTAGCCCCTGATCCAAAATAATCATGGCTATGTTCAACTTTAGGTGTTTTCTTAGTATCTTTATATTCTGGTAAATATTCTAAATCTGGTATATCACTACCATCAGGTGGCTGATAATTTTCATCAACTATTGGAGAGCTGGGTGCTTGGCTATCCATCTTAATTGTATTGTTGTATTCTTAGGTTAAGAAATGGTTATGAATAGCTAAATACTTAGATTTTCTAACTCTTGTTTAAAGATATTTTGTTCTTCTATTAATTGATTTAACTCATCCTTAACCTCTTGAACCTTTTCTGCTGGTGCTTTCTCCACGAAGTTCGCTGATGAAAGTCTTTTCTCTAGCCCTTCCTTAGATTTGTTGATTTTTTCTATTTTCTTCTGAAGATTTTCTTGAAGTTTATTTATATCAACTAAGCCTTTTAAAGGTATATGAACTTTGCTTTTAGCGATTATGAAAGTATTAAGAGGTTTATCTGGGCTTTCTTTACTGAAACTCACTGAATTTAGCTTAGCTAGATTCTTTATATATGACTCGACTAAAGAAAAATCAAAGCCGAAATCATCTTGTTCTATTACTATATTTAGATCTTGAGTCCAGGCTAGGCTAAGACTTTGTCTTGCGTTTCTCAGTTTGGAAATGAATTCAGTAGTGAAATTCATAGCTGCATTCTCTTTATCAGCATTGAATCCAAGTTCTATAGCTTTAGGGTAAGCTGCAAATGCTATAGATTTATAATCATTTTCAGAGTAAGCATCTGTGAATATTGACTGATCCTCTAATTCACTAAAGTCAACAAAGTCAATTATTGTTTGCCAGATTTCTTCTGTAATGAAAGGTGTGAATGGCTGTAAAGCTCTCAAGCAGGAGTTCAGAATATGGAATAAAACTTGATTCTTCTCTTCTGTGTTGTCTTGAGTTTTACTCAATTCTATATACCAGTCACAGAAACTGTTCCAAGTGAAGTTGTAGATTAATTCTTGGGCTTTACCGATATCATAATTTTCGAAAGCTTGGTTTGCTTCTTCGAGTACTGAATTGAATTTCACTAATATCCATTTGTCAGCTATGCTGAGCTTAGTCTTGTCTAGTGAAGATATAGCTTTAGCTTTAAATTTTTGATTAGCTTTAAAAGAGCTATCTTCGACAAGGTTCATAAACAAGAACTTAGAGGCGTTATAAAGTTTATTATTGAATCGCTTGTATTTTTCAAATACATCACTTTCCCAGTCTTTCTTTTTAGGATCTTCTTTGGATTTATTCGATTTACCAGGGAATCTCACATCCTGAGTACCGTAGATTCCTACCTGTGCGTACCACATACGAGAAGCATCTGCTCCGTATTTCTTTACTAGATCGAGTGGATCAATCGCGTTACCTTTGGATTTACTCATTCTTTTACCATCAGGCGTCTGCACGACTGGGTGAATTAGAATTTTATCGAAGGCTTTCTCGTCTCTGAAGTAATCACTAGAAAATATCATTCTTGATACCCAGAGATTAATGATTTCTCTTGCTGTTGCAAGTATAGAGGTTGGGTAATATTTATCAAGTACAGCTTTGTCGTCGGACATACTGATATAAGGCCAGAGTGCGCTGCTGAACCATGTATCCAAAACATCTGTTTCACCTTCTAGAGGGATTTGATGCCCCCACCAGATCTGTCTACTGATACACCAATCCTGAATATTTTCTAACCAAGCTCTAAAAGTATCTGTATATCTAGCTGGAATGAATTCTGTTTTCTCGGTTTCAGAGTAAGTATATGGATTATCTTCTTTAGGACATACTCTTGCAAGCGCTCTTTGGGCAAGTTCTTGCATAGCTAAATACCATTGATCACTTAAAGCAGGTTCAACTTCAGTACCGCAACGGTCGTGAAGATTCTCTGAACTCTGGTATTCTTTAACGTCTTTAAGTTGAGAAATTTCTTCTAGAGCTGCAACTACTTGTTTACGGGCTTCGTATCTTTCTAAACCTTGGAACTGTTCTGGAATTAGCTCAGAGAGCTTATTAGAATTCTCTCCTAAGTAATCAGTATTAAATTCAGGGTCACTGTCAGGTTTAAGCAAACACGCATAATTATCAAAAGTATTTTCTTCTTTTAGACTATGTCTTTTACCGATTTCATTATCATTGAAATCGTGAGCAGGAGTTACTTTTAAGGCTCCAGTTCCGAAATCTAATTTAACGTGTTCATCTAAAACTATAGGTATTTGCTTATTTGTGAAAGGGATAAGAACTTTTATGGACTCAGGTTCTGCTTGGATTTTTTTGATTAAATCTAAGTATCTCTCGTCATTAGGGTTGATAGCGACAGCAGTATCTCCAAACATAGTTTCAGGTCTAGTGGTAGCCACTGTTAGGGCTTTAAGTTCATCTAAGCTTTCACTAAGCATGTAGTCTATTTCATAGAGTTGTTTTTTCTTCTCTTTTTCATCTATTTCTAGATCGGAAAGTGAAGTTTGGCACTTAGGGCACCAGTTACTTAGGCGTTTCCCCTTATATATTAGACCATTATCGTGGTATTTCTTGAATGCATCGAGAACCGCTTCTTGGTATTTATCATCCATAGTGTAGCGAGTACGGTTATAGTCAGGGCTAAAACCAAGTCTTTTCATCTGTTCTATGATATTATTACCTGATATTTCTTTCCAGGCTTGGACTTTCTCTATGAATTTCTCTCTGCCTATATCTTCTTTTTTTAGATGTTCTTCCTTCTTTAGTTGTTTTTCAACTACTATTTGAGTACCGATTCCAGCGTGGTCAGAGCCGATCTGCCAGTGTACGTCTTTACCGAGCATTCTATGATAACGAATTAATACATCTTGAATAGTGCCACTGAGTGCGTGTCCCATATGTAAATCACCAGTTACATTAGGTGGTGGCAAAGCGACACTGAATCTTTCACGACCGTTATTTAAGTCTTTGTTAACTTTAAACAGGTTTTTAGACATCCAAGTATCTAACCATTTTTCTTCTACTTCAGAAAACTCGTAACTCGCTTTGAAAGGAATAGTCATGCTCATCAGCTAATAATTATATAGGAATTTGGGCTTCTACTCTATTAAAAAAAATTTTTCAAATTTATTGTCAAAAAAATATCACTATCAACTATATATAATTGTAAGCCAAAGTTCTGGGAGAAACGAGGCAAAAAGTTTAACTAATCACTGATATATCAGATGATTAATACAAAGAAAAAGCGGGAGATAAGTGAGATGAATCTTACTATAGGTTCTAATGCAGTTGAATATTTAGGTCTTTCAGGTTTGGTAGAAGATAGAAAAACTGTAGACGATGTTGAAATTGAAGATGAACCTAAAAAAGACAGTCCTTATAGTTTAAGTTCTCAGTATGGGGTTGATATGGGTAGAATTTTGGGTTCTGCTTGGGATGAAAGGGATTGTAAAGATTGTGAAAATATTGCAAGTGCTATTTGGGGAAAAAGTGCTGGTGCTAAAAAACCTGATGATAAAGGTTCAGAACCTAAATCTTCTAATGCTTCAGTAGGTGGATCTGGTGGTGATAAGGAATATGATACTACTGATAATCAGTTTTTGGTTTCGATATTAACTAAATCACATAAAGGCGAAACTTTAACTCAAAAAGAAGCTGAGAGATTAATAGGAATATCTAAAGATTTAAAAGAAAAGAAAGTTAAGAACGGTGAGCTTGAAGGCTTAGATCTAACCTTAAATAATTATTTGAAAATAATTCAGAATAAAGGCGTGAAGATTGCCGGAGGCAAAGAAGGAGATTCTCCTACTACTGTAGCTGGTGGTGGGTCTTTTGGTGATGCACTTATAAGCGCCTATGAAAATAATTTTGGTGAAATTAGGCAGGCAGCTATAGATACAAGAGGTGGAACTACTCATTTAAGTTGTGCAGCTCACGTTTGTTCTGGTATTCAGAAAGCTGCTGAATTAAGTGGCAAAGATGTTACTTTTACTGCTGCAGAGAAAGTTGGTGTTGTAGCACTTAAGGGCTGGCTTGATAAAAATGGTGCTCAAAATATTGATAAAAGTAAGGTTAAGAAAGGAGATATCTTGATAAGTCATCATAATGGTAGTGTTCCAACTCACGCTTCTTATGTTGATGAAGTTGTTGAAGATGCTAATAGTAATGTCACTGGATACAAAGTTGCTGACCAACATTCTATGAATGCAAGTGTTGTATATCCAGCATCGAAGTTTAGTTCAGCACACAGATTGCATGACGGCATGTTCACATAAAAAGTTTTTATGAGTTAAGTTCTGGGGAGAATAACTCATCTAATAAAAAATAATGGAAGGAGATAAAGCTATGACTTTAGGGGATCTTAGCGTGTATAAAGGTCTGGTTTCGTATGATTTTCAGGACCTGTCTAATCAAGGCAAATTAATGAGTGATAAAGAAGAGAAAAGTAATGAGAAAGCTAAACAAGAGCGTGAAGCAGATGAGATAGATATTTTGGAGCAGAATACAGTGCAAGCTCGTTCTTTTATTTATAGTCCTGTAGATACTAACCGGCTTTTTATTTCAAGTCCTGAAGACCAGAATAATCTGCAACGCTTAAGAAACGGTCTTGAGCCTATTAAACCTAATAATTTTAAAGCTGTTAATCTTAATGCCTCAGCTAATTATAGAGCTAATCCAGATTTGACTGTGCAAAAGAAAGGCTTGTGGCGAAGTAAATCTGAAACTCAAAACTCTTTAACTGAAAATGAAAAATCTGAAATTGTTGATGCTTTGTATTGGGATGAGTTTGGTGTTTTAAATATTCAGGTTGCTGAAGCTAGTAAACCTGAGTCTAGAACTACATCTCTTAAGAATATTACTAATTATCAAAGCAAACTTATTAAATCTAGAGAAGCTGTTGATAGTAAATTTGAATTGGCTAAAAATGATATTTATAGGGTGAAAGTTAATGTAGGAGAGAGAGTAAGGATCTTTAATGCAAAAGATAAATTAGACGCTATCGAGAATAAATATATTCAAGAGTTAGCAAATTATTTAAAAAAGGTCGAACTTAGTGGCAAGCAATACGAAAGAATGTATAATCTTCTCTCAGAGCTTAAAGAGCATAGGAATGGTGAACTGGATTTGAATTATTCAGCGACAATTTCTAATAACTATATAGATTTACAAAATGTTTTTGCCTTGAACCTTAATACTAATAATGAAACTAGAACTGAAATTTATAAACAAAGATTATTTAAAGATCAATCTCAGAATTTTATAGATGATAAAAGCCAAATCAACTCTAAGTCAGGAGAAGAGATTAATTTCTCTACGGACTCTTCTATCATTGGAATAAATAAAAATGGTGAAGATTTAGAAACCAACAGGGCTATCTTGCATAACCCAGGAGGAGAAGCTGTTATTAAAGCCATAAGAAATCAAAAAAGTCTTGCTGGTAACTATATTGAATTAGACTATGCTAATGGACTTGTTTCTCAGTTTTTGCATTTACCAGATGCTTCAATAGTTAAAAAAAACGGAGTGATTATTGGAGTAAAAGATCCTAGTGACTTAAATAAAGTGCTTAAAATCGCTGATACTGTTAGTGCTGGACAGGCATTTGCCTTTCTTGGAGCGACTGGAGAGGTGAAGCAGTCCCAATCTTCGATTAGACATTACTTAGTAGATAGTGATGGTAGAAAGACTATAAGACCAAAAGCTAGAGGTGAAGAATTGTTCAGATACCTTTCTCTTAGTTTGGAGCAAAAAAATAAAAGGTGGCATTGAGATTTGCTATCCCCGTAGCGAAGCTGACGGGGTATTACGCAAATCTGGAGAAACACTTTGTGTTTCTGAGCCTTCACAATCAGCGAGTGAAAGCTCTACGAGCTCCCCCTCCCAAATAGCTCAGGCTACGATGCCACTTTTGTTACTCGTTCGTCTTATTAATCTCCTTAGCAGAGCTAAGTAGTATTTCGAACTCCTAATAAATTTGATGACATTAAGTGACTTCTAATTTAGCCAACTAGTGATTCTTGATTTAATTTATTGAAGAAATCTTTTGTGAACTCAAATGAACTTCTATTAGCAATTAAATGTGAGGTGCAATGCATTATGGTATGAATTGGCTCAAGACCATTTTCTTTGAGCGTTTTACCTGTAGCTACTAAATCGATGATAATATCCGTAAGATCTGTTAGAGGAGCTAATTCTACTGAACCATAGAGTTTGATAATTTCAACTTCTAGACCTCTTTTCGTGAAGAATTCTTTACTAAGATTAGGGAAGGTCGTTGCGATTCTAGCGTAGCTTGGAATTTCAGCTATGTTCTTATATTTGCCATTGATAGAACATACACAAAGGTCACAGGCACCGTATTTAAGGTCCATTAATTGATGAACTTTAGCTTGTGAGTCTAAAACTACATCTAAACCCACTATCCCGAAATCAGCAGCACCGTGTTCAACATAGACAGGGACATCATGCCCTCTTACCAGAAGAAACTGGATCTCATAATCCTTGAGTTCTTCATTGTGAATAATTCCTCTACGAATTAATTTTCTTTTAGTCGACTCATTGTCTTCAAGCTCAATGCCTTTAGATTTGAAAAAATCTACCGCTCCTTGTAGTAAGCCTCCTTTGGATAGTGCAATTTTTATTTGTTGCATATTAAAACCTTATTACCATCTTTGAATTGATTTTGAGCTTCTTGGTAGATCTCACCCCAGCTCTGAGATTTATTCTTGAGTTCTATGCTTGATTCTTTAGTAGATATCTTCTCAAGAAGATCCAGGTTAGCTAAAGCTGAAATCAATCTTGGAATATAGAAAGCAAAACCAATTGCAGGTAAATCTTCACCAAAGCTTGCGTACAAGTTATCATAGCGACCACCCATTGCTATATGGATACCTTGCCCTCTAACTATAAGTTTGAAATGGATTCCAGTATATAAATCGAGATCTGGACATTGATATGGAACTATCTGTATCTTAGTTGAGATTTGAACTAAGGATTTGAGTTCATTAAGCTCAATATTTAAAAGTTTCTCAATATACTCGAGTTGTTCTTTAGAATTAAGCCTGAGTAATTCTGGAGAATATATTGCTTTTAATATCTCATTAGTTTCAGTGAGTTTTGTAAAGTTTAGAAAGTCACCATTAAGTGCAAGATTATAAGCTTTTTCTGCAATCTCTTTAGGTAGTTTCTCGAATATAGCTTCCCAGATTTTAGTATCTGTTAGTGATATTTGAAAATTTTCAAGACTAAACTGCTTCGCTGAGTCGATCAATAACTGTAAAACTTCACTATCAGAATAGTTTTCAGTAGCTTTAGCTCCGATGTACTCAATTCCTACTTGTTGAATTTCTCTAGATTCATCTGTTGGACTGCCTTTGTATCTAAATACAGATGCGTCATAGTATAGCTTTAGTGGGAACTCTAGTTCCTGAGATCTTCCTGCAATTGATTTAGCTATTGGTTGAGTAAGTTCAGTCCTAAGAGCAATCATTTCTCCATCTTTATCAAGAAAAGTAAAAGTCTTATCAGTAAACTTTTTATTCGCCTTATTGATAACATCTATGTCAACTAAACTCTGAACCACAATTGGTTCATATGACCACTGTTCGTATAAGTCTATTAATTTAGCTTTAACCGCTAGTTGCTTGCGAACATCTGATGGAAGCCAAGTTTTTAATCCTCTGAAAACCATATTATTACCTAATTACTTTATCTAAATTAATGAAAGCATTACTCTTAAGACCAGTAATAACTGGAACGTCTAAATTATTACTTTCTATAGCGTCTAAGTACTCTAGGTCAGCTACTAGTGGATTTGCTTGAATAGCCCCACCTTTGATAGCAACTTCCTTAGCTTTAGCTTCACCTTGAATAATAGCTATTGTCTTTTCTTTTAGAGCTATCTCTTTTCTAATCTGAGCTAACTGAGCCTTTTGAAGAGCAATTTGCTTTCTTTCAATAGCTTCAATGTATTCTTTAGAGAAAACAATTCTCCTAATTAGAACATCATGTAATTTAAAACCTGATTGAGCAAAAGATTCTGACAATAACTCTAATGATGTTTTAGAAACAGCTTTTCTTGTGCTTTCTGTATACAATGCATCAGCAACCTGCATAGCAATTACTTCCTGCATAACTTTACCTGTTTTAGCTTTAAGTACTTGAGCATAATCAGTTCTAAGCTTTTGGTAAACTTCAGGTGCTTTATCATGGATCATTTGAGTTAATAAAGACATTTCAATACCAACGATCTGTCCATCACTAGTTTTAGCTACTATAGGATCACCTAGACGACCTGAGTTCATTTTATCTCTAGTGAATGAATAAGTATTTAATCTTGTATCAAATACAATTAGCGACTGAACAAATGGAATTAAGAAATGTAAGCCTTCTTTTAGAGGCTTTTTCTGAACACCACCACTGATATTGAAGACTACCCCTGTTCTTCCCGCTTCAACTATTCTTACTGACTGAGAAACCAGTGCTAGTAAAGCAAACAATGATATTAATATTAATTCTTTTTTTAAACCTAATCCAAACATATTTAAAACCCCTTTAAAATTTTATAAATCGTTATCTATAACTAATTTCGCTCTTTTTCCAAGAATTTGTGCTTTCTTGAATTTTACGTATGATTTTCCATATCTATTAAGAGCATTTACTTTTAATCTAATCGCTTGAGCTTCACCTTCTGCTCTAGTGATAATCGCATCTCTTTCATTTTGTTTTTCAACAATAATATTGTCTTTAGTGTCGAGTTCAATTCTTGCTTTTTGCTTTTCTTCGATTGCGTTTTGGTAAGCTTCTGAGAAAGTAACTTTATCCAAAAGAAACTCTGTGAGTACAACTTTATACTTCGCTAATTTATCTTCTATCGCTTTAGAAATATTTTCTGCAATAACTCTTCTATCTTCACTATATATAGCTGAAACCGTATAACCAGCAATAACTTCTCTAACTATGCTTCTAACAGCTGGGTTGATGATCTTGTTTACATATGAGTTGTAAGAATCTTTACCAAGTTCTTTATGTAACCACCATAATTCTTTGAAGTCTGGTCTTGCTCTAACAGTTACATCTACAGAAATTCCTTGTCCATCAGCGGTTAGTGTGTCGATCGAATTGCCAAGAATTCTTGCGCTACTATTTCTAGATCTCTCTGAGTCATCACTAAACATGTAACTAATTTCACGAACATCATATACTACAGCTTGTTCTACAAGCGGAACTATGAATTGAATACCTTCCTCCAGTACTCTTTCTTGCATACCAAGCACTCTATTGAAAATAACGGCCCTTTGACCTGCACCGACTAAGACCAAAATATTTGGAATAATAAAGATCAAAACTAAAATTATCGCAAGTTTTATCTTATTCTTATTAAGGAAATCATCTGGGTCAAAGGAGTTCCTTTTATTGTTGGAACTGAAGAAATCTGAAAGATTTGGGTTATTCATACAAAAAACAATGATAACACTAAAATTTTGTTTTATAATTTATCTCTATGAGTAAAGTAAAAGTAGGTATTAATGGTTTTGGACGTATCGGTAGAAACGTATTCCGTGTCCTGAATGAAAATTTTGTTGATCAGATTGAGGTTCTTGTAATCAATGATCCATTCTCTGATCCAGAAGCTTCAGCACATTTAATTAAATTTGACAGCATCTTAGGAAGATTTCCTGGTGAGGTTAGTGCTGATGAAACTTCTATATCTGTAAACGGTAGAACTTCAAAGTTCACTAAAGAAAAAGAATTAGCTAAATTAAACTGGGGAGCTCAAGGTGTTGATGTTGTTCTTGAGTGTTCTGGTGTATTCACTGATGGTGAAAAAGCTAAAGATCATTTAGCTGCAGGTGCTAAGAAAGTATTAATCTCAGCTCCAGCTAAAAATGAAGACATCACTATTGTTTTAGGTGTTAACGAAGATAAGTATGATCCAGCTAGCCACAACATTATCTCTAATGCTAGTTGTACTACTAACTGTTTAGCTCCTGTAACTAAAGTTTTAGATGATAACTTCACAATTCTTAACGGTATGATGACTACAATTCACGCCTACACTTCAGATCAGAGATTACTAGATAACGCTCACAAGGACCCTAGAAGATCTAGAGCTGCTGGAATGTCTATGATCCCTACAACAACTGGTGCTGCAAAAGCTATTGGTTTAGTATTACCTCATCTTCAAGGTAAATTAAATGGTTACGCAATGAGAGTTCCAACTCCTAACGTTTCTGTTGTTGATACTGTATTTAGTTTCGAGAAAGCGGTTTCTAAAGAACAAGTAAATGAAGTACTTAAGTCTGCTGCACAAACTACCTTAAAAGGTATCTTAGATTACACTGACGCTCCATTAGTTTCTATCGACTTTAAAGGTGATTCACACTCTTCTATCGTTGATGGTTCTATGACTATGGTTCTTGCTGATACACAAGTTAAAGTACTTTCTTGGTATGACAATGAGTATGGTTACTCTAACAGACTTTGTGATTTGGCTGTATTAGTTGGTTCTAAGTTACCAGTAGCTGCTTAGAGCATCATCTTTTGACTTTATACTGCGTTATTTAAGTTTTTCAAATTTATCATTGACCTAAGTCAACTCAAAATTTTCAAAACTTAAATGCCTTGTCTAAAATCAAAATCTAATACTGTAAGTCATTTTGATTATATTTAAAGGAACTGAATCTTATTTATGGATTCAGTTCTTTTTTATTATGAATAAATTATATAAGGGTTCTTCAACACTAAGATCTTCTCTGTGTTTATAGTCATTTGAAATTGAATTATACTTTTCATCTGGGTTGTTTATGATTAAAGCTCCACCAGGTTTTAGTCTTTCTAATAATGGGTATATAATACTATCAAAAAAATATCTAGTATTTTCATTATCTTGCCATGATAGTTGATCTATACCACTCATGAAAATTATATGGTCAGATGCTTCTAAATTTTGAATATAATCATTGATTGATGTATAGGCTATTTCGGTAGGAATAGATTCTGTATTTTCTAACTCTGCTAATATTTTCTGGCTTTGATCTTCAGCTATAGTTAATTTTGAACCAAGAAGTTCGTGTTCATGAACTTCTTGGTAATTTTTTGATTGGAACTTAAGCAAGTTTTGAGCTAGAGTGTTTTGCCCATGGTTTTCAACGGCAATATATTTTTTAGCTTTTCCTATTTGAGCGATACTTAAAGCTGTAAATGGTGATTTACCGGCTCCAAGATCAATAAAGGTTTTTGATTCTATTAAGTTACCAAAAGTCTGATTATAGTGGACTGAAAATTTAAACCAAAAATTTTTTTTTAGAAGGTGTGAAAGTTTCCATTAACTATTTAAAATTTT
>JAKVAO010000043.1 GCA_022447685.1 Candidatus Caenarcanales bacterium
ATGGTCAAAATAGCCATGATCCGTATTATGACTAAAAGACTCGCTTGATTTAATTAACTTTCAAGACAGGCTCTTATCAAAGCTTTGACTTTTTTGAATAATAGTTTCCTCGAGCTTCTCTTCAAATTTTTCTTTAGTCTCAGATTTATTTTGAGTAGCATTAGCGCTGTATATTTTAAATAAATAGTTTAATATTAATGCTTTTGGTCCAATTCCATATTGATACTCAGGATTTTCAGAAAAAGACATTTTTTCTTTGATCTCATTCAATGATTTCAATTTCTCACTTAGTATTGAAATAACTTGACTCAGATTGTATTTAATATCATGAATTTGACCTTTCTTACTCTGACTCTTTTGCCTCCCCAAGCCTAATAAACTATTTAAAGAATTTTGCTCCACAGGAGCATTTGGCTTATCTATATTATTCATATTAGCTGACAGGTTATCAAAAAATTCTTTTAAACCAGCTTGCTTATAAAGCATATCAAAATCAAAAACAGAACATGCTGTTCCTGGGAAATTCACAATCTTAGTACTAATATTCTCTTTCAAATAATTTTGATAATCCTCCATTACGTTTCTAGCATTATCTATATTTGATTTAGCTATGAGACTATTTATATTTTTACTGTTAGGTAGATACTTATTGATTTTTTTTAAATAGTCTATAGAATCACTTATTAATTTCTCAGATCTCTCAAAACCATTTGACTTTAAATATATATAATCTGTGGTAAATTCAATACCTTGATTTAGTGCTAAATTAAATTTTGTAAACGAAGAACTTTCAGCAAGCTCCGATAGTTCTTCAACCATATCTATAGCTAAACTAAGATTTCTAGAATTAATGCTTGGTTTAGCCAGGAGCTTGTCTAGACTTCCCATTAATAAAGCAGATTTAACAATTTTATTAGTATCTTCATCTGCTAAATATGTTTCAACTGTATTACCACTACTGTCTATATTTCGACGATAAATCACTTCATCATTTGCTGCAAATTGATTTTCATCATGCATCAGTAAAATCTCGCCTAAACCTTGTAAATAAGATCCCACCTCAGCCTGTGTTTTATCTGAGAGGAAAGTATCAATCACCTTTCCCCAAGTCTGAAAAGGAGTAGCTATTCTTCCTTGATGCATCGAAGAATTGCTAGCTTTAGTTTTTTGGCTGGTCTTAGCATCGTAACTAGCAAAGCCTTTCTTCTTTTTTACCTTTGCTGTTCGTTTAACAACTTTTGATTCACCACCGAAGCCAATACCATTTGATTTGTCAACCATTTTAAAAATTCCTCTCAAATCAGCTAATACTCATTTAAGTTTACATAAAGACGCGAAAAATGTCAAGATAACAGGCAGTTCATAAAAAATAATAATCAATTAATCTGATTAATAACAATAACGATTCCCCTCAGCAGAGCTGCGGAGTATTGTTAGGATGATTCAAATAGCTCAAATTTCAATTGTTCTACGTGAATTTTCTTATATTCTTTTTCTTTGCCTTGATTCTGAACATATTTCGCTATTGCCTTTTCATTTCCACTTACACCTACCGTGTTGATAAAATAACCTGAAGTCCAAAATTTACTTCCCCCAAGCTTTTTTCGTAAGTCTGGGTGACGACGAAACATCTCTTTGGCAGTTATACTTTTTACTAACTCAACTATTACTTGAGGGCTATTTGTTGGAACCGATTGAATCAAAAAATAGACGTGATCTAAATCTGTTCCTATCTCGATAAATTCTATTTCATACCTTATTGATATTTCACTGCATATCTCTACTAGACTTGCATCTATTTCTTCATCAAATATTACTTTTCGATATTTTGCTGGGCACATCAGCTGATACAAAAGTATAGATACATTACGACTCTTTCCAATGTACTTTCCCATCCAGTTATTATCACGCTATTTGAATCTTTTTTACACCAACTAAGGCTCGCAGCAGAGCTGCGGGGAATTAGACCCAGCGATGATTAAATATTAGTTCCTGATCCTGGCTATCCTGTATATAATACTGGAACTATCTTTGCAGGTGGTACTCCATACAAAATGCCTTTGAAAGAAGAAAACAACTTCTTACAATGCTATCTATTCTGAATTCTGTGAAAAGCTTCTAGATGAGTGTGGTATAGTGGTTTCACCTGGTAATGCCTTTAGTGATGCTGGCGAAGGATATTTCAGAATAGCTCTTACTGATGTAGATAGAGTTGAGCTTGCTTTCACAAGGCTTAAGGAAGCTGGGATTAGTTTTTAAGAAAGAAGGTTCTCTAAATTAATCAATTGATGATTTAAAATTTGGACACCTCTAAAATTCAAATCTGTTTTAGCAGGACATATAAGATTCAGCTGAGTTTTGCTATCGAAAAGCTTTGAGAATAAAGTCAAATTCTTTGTATGTCCAAGGTTGGGAGTCATTGTAGATTTAATTTCAAAACATGAGGTTAGAGTCGGACTATCAATGATCAAATCTAGCTCCAAACCATTGTTTTCACGAAAATAAAACAACTGGTTATTAGTGAAATTCACCAAATTTTGCTTCATAATCTCGCTAATAACGAAATTTTCATATAATGCTCCTCCCATAGGACCATTCCTTACTAGTTCTGGAGTTTTATGCCTTGTTAAATAAGCTACTAAACCTGGATCATAAAAATATAATTTTGGCTTTTTAGTAATCCTTTTACCCAAATTCTTATAATAAGGAGGAATCAAAAAAATAATTTGTGATCTTATTAAAAAAGAAACCCATGTTTGTACTGTTTTCAAATCAAGACCTAGCTCTTTAGATAAACTAGAAAAATTCAATTCTTGGCTAACTCGAGTAGCTAAAAGCTCAATTAAACGACTATAGTTAAAAATATTTTTGTCACGTAAATGTTTAGTAATATCCCTATCTATAAAGGTTTTAATGTATGAACCATACCACAATTCAGAATTAATAGTTTTATTCATCCATAGTTCAGGGTAAAAGCCTCGATAAACAAGTTCTTCCCAGGAAAACTTCAATGTTAATTCTCCTAATTCTTTAAGCGAAAAACCTGCTAATTCTATAACTGCAGCTCTTCCAGCTAATGACTCCTGCACCCCTTCCATAAGAGAAAATTGTTGAGAACCAGTGATGATAAATTTCCCAGCTTCTCTATTTTTATCAATTTCAATTTTTATATATGAAAGCAATTCTGGAACTTCTTGAATTTCGTCTAAAATTACTTGCTCTTTAATCTCGTCAAGAAAAGCTTTCGGATCTTCCTTTGCATAGTTTTTTATAGCTAAGTCATCAAAACTAATATACTTTGCGTCAGGAAAAAGATGAGTAACTAAAGTAGATTTACCTGTTTGCCTTGCACCAGTAATAACAAGAGCTGGAAAATTATTGGCTGCTTCAGTTAAAGTTGCCTCTAAGCCTCTTTTGATATATTTAGCCATATATATAATCTACCACTTTTATACAGAATTGGAGTTTTAATCCTATTTTGTATAAAAGTGGGGCTTATAACAAATTATGGAAATCAATAGGGTTGCCACGAAATGTTCAATGGCAAGGCTTTCAAATTTTGAAAAGGCTGAGTTGACTGCTTGTCAATGATGGCTTTGAAAAATTTGAATGATGCTAAAGCATTAAGCTTTTCGCGTATCTCGGATATGAAAGCCAGCTTTCGCATCCTCAAATAAGCTCAAATAACGCAGCAAGTGGGCATTTCGTGACAACCCTAATTAATCTGATTAATAACATTAAATATCGGCAAGTACATAGCAACGACAATAGCCCCGATAATACCACCAATAACAACGATAAACACAGGCTCCATCAATGCAGTAAGTGATTCAACAGAAGAATCAACTTCATCATCATAGAAATCAGCGATTTTGTTAAGCATTGATTCTAATTCCCCTGACTCCTCACCAATAGAAACCATCTGTGTCACCATAGGTGGGAAAACTTCAGACTGAGACAATTGGTTACTTATAGTGTTACCCTCTTCTATATCTTTTTTTACTTTGGCGAGAACCTCTTCTAGTTGGGCATTATCTATGGAAGCCTTGGTTACATCGAGTGCAGTAGTAATAGCAACACCAGATTCTATCAAAGTTCCAAAAGTCCTAGCAAACCTTGCAATAGCGACTTTTTGAAGAATTGGACCGAGAATTGGGATTTTCAAGAGTAAGCCATCTATCGCATAGCATCCTTCTGCTGATTTGTAATAAGATCTCAAACTTACTGCAATAAACCAAATAAAAGCCACTATAACCAGAACAAATGGCGATCTCAGCACATTACTTACATTGATTAAAGCCTGAGTGAAAGCTGGCAACTCGCCACCAGTACTATCGAAAATCGCAGAGAATTTAGGCAATATGAAGGTAAGCATGAACCAAACAACGAGAAAAGATATAACTAGTAAACTTACAGGATAGGTAAGTGCGGTTTTCACCTTATTGGTAAGCTTATTTCTAGCCTCCAGGAAACCTGCAACTCTATTCAAAACCTTATCTAAAACACCACCAATTTCTCCTGACTTAACCATGGATATATATAGAGAGTCGAAGGCATCAGGAAATTTAGCCATAGATTCAGAAAGTGGAACGCCTTGCTCTATATCTTTTTTGATCTCTTCCAAAATTGCTACGAGTTTACTATTCTCAGTCTGATCTATAAGCACAGTAAGTACTCTTAATATTGCTATTCCAGCTTCAATCATAGCTGCAAACTGACGAGAGAAAATAACCATATCCTTCAGTCCAATTTTCTTCTGAAAAATATCATTTAGGAATGGAAATAGTGAATCATCACTAGAGCTATGAGAAATCAGCCACAAACCTTTCTGCCTAAGTTTAGAGCGCAAAGAATTAATATCAAAGGCTTCAACTTCGCCTTTGGAAACTCTACCTCTAGAATCTCTTGCTGAATATTTAAAACTCTTCACTAGCTATATTTTACAGCTAGTAATAGATTATCGGTCAAAAACTTTGTATTTCTAGAGAAAGCAAATTATACTAAAAGGGTAAATATTATAAGTGGGGCTTATGCGCTTGCATAATTTCTGCGTTCCTTAAGAAATTGGAATGAAATATAAGAACCTAGCCGAATTATTCATAACTAAAGCACAGCGTTTTAACGAAAAAACTTTGATTCGCTACCAAAAGCGCCCAAATGATGAACTTACATCTATCTCCTGGGCAGAATCCTATGACAAAGTAGAGTCTATAAGCCTTGGCTTAGCCAAACTCGGAGCTAAAGCAAAAGACAATATAGGTCTTCTAGCTATCACATACCATAAGTGGCTTTTCTGTGATCTTGCTATTCTAAGCTTGGGGGCAAGCACAGTACCTCTCTACCACAACTGCTCTGAAGAAACTATTTTATACATAATCGAACACGCTGAACTTGAGTATGTTTTTGTGCGCAACAAAATACAACTTCAGAAGATCAGAGCCCACTTCGATAAACTTGAAAAACTAAAATACGTCATAGTCTTAGAAGACCGCGGTGATATTCCAAAGAATCAGCCTAAAATCATCACTCTAGACGACATTATTCGCATAGGAGATCATGAAAAGAAAAACCAAGCAGACTTATTCAAAGAAAGAATAAAAGCTATTCAAGAAGAAGATATTGCAACTATTATCTACACCTCTGGCACAACTGGAATACCGAAAGGAGTTCCACTCACGCATAAAAACTGCCTATCAGCAGCTTTGTCGATCTATGAATATGTACCTCTTCATGATAAACATAATACGCTTTCCTTTTTGCCTTTGGCGCATGTCTTCGAAAGAATCTGCGGGCAATTCTACGGCTTGGACCAAGGAGTTACTTTTACCTACTGTGATAAAGCAGAAAGTATTCCTAAATTTCTCAAACATGAAAACATCACTATGATGTTAGTTGTTCCAAGAATACTTGAGAAAATGCATAACCAAATCACGCTTGAGATCGACAAACAAGCTGAGCTAGTGCAAGACACCATATACAAAGCCTTGGACTTTGGTGTTAATTATCACAAAAAGAAACTAAGAAAAGAAAAAATCACATTTCTAGAACACTTAGCTTACACTGCTGCTAAGGCGACTATTTTAAACAAAATTAAAAACAAATTATCTCCAAGCCTAGAGTTTTTCGTTACAGGTGGCGCACCGCTAGATCCTGAAATCTTATATTTCTTCATGGCAATAGGCATAGATATCCATGAAGGCTATGGCTTAACAGAAACTACAGCACCACTTACAGTGAATCCTAGACTTGCTAGTAAACCTGGTACAGTTGGTATTCCTTTTGGGCACTTTGATCTAAAAATAGCTCAAGACAATGAAATACTTTGTAAAGGACCTTCACTTTTCTCTGGTTACTACAAAGATGAAGCCGCAAGTAAAGAAGCCATAATCGATGGTTGGTTCCATACAGGTGACCTTGGTGAATTCGATGAAGAGGGTTATCTCAAAATCATTGGCCGCAAAAAAGATCTTCTGATCACCGCTGGAGGAAAGAACATTGCTCCAATCAAAATCGAGCAGAAGCTCTGTCAAAGCCACTTTATCAGCCAGGCTGTTGTAGTTGGAGATAGAGAGAGATACTTAGCTGCTTTACTTACATTAGATAAAATAGCAGTAGAAGAATGGGTTCATGAAAGAAAAGAAGACTCAGATGTTTATGAGCATATCAATAAAGAAGTTCAACAAATTAACGCAAGCCTGAACAACTATGAAACCATCAAGAAATTTGCAATCTTAGATCAGGAGCTTTCAATTGAAGCAGGGGAATTAACTCCAACTCTAAAGATTAAGCGTAATGTTGTTAATGAGAAATATGCCGAGACCATTCAAGGCTTATTTTAAATACAGGAATATAACCCCTAATATCCATATCTATAGATTCTAAAAATATTATCTGATTGAATTTGATTCATATCCATTCTAGTTAAAGATACTTGATAAGGTCTACAATCGATACTACATCTAAGCATACTTAGTTTAACTGTAACCCCCGGAGGACCTTCGATTAAACTGAAAACATTGTTGGCATCATAGGGTCTAACATCCACACCATCAACCGCAACGATTTTATCGCCAACTACGATACCAGCTCTTTCTGCTGGAGTATTAGGATAAACTTGAATGACAGTACTTTCAGAATTACGCCTATGCAGATATTTAATCCCTAAAATACCTTTATTTGATTTAGCATAAGATGCTGCAGAAGAATTTGCCTGTAACTTAAAAGGTTCTGCTAAAACAGAATTAAAATTAGTCGATATCAAGAGTAGCAAGCAAAATAATCTCACAATTATTTTATTCCCGTTATTTTCTAAAATTACATGAAATATTTAGCGTTTATACAAATTCCCAAGAAAAAGCAGTGCTTAAAGTGATTTATTATTTACAATAAAAAAGCCCGGCTATGCCGGGCTAATCTAATGTCTAATCTTTAAATAAAATAATGAAAAGAGTCTTACTATCTAGAGTAGTACTCAACGATCATTATCTCGTTAACTGGAACTGGAATTTCTTTTCTATCTGGAACTTCTGTAAGCTCACCATGAAATTCTTCTTTATCTCTCTTGATGTATGGAAGAGCATCAACCCAATTCTTCATAGATTCTTGAAGAGCAGGAATTTTACGTGATTTCTCTTTAACACTTACGATATCACCAGGGAAAACTCTGTAAGAAGGAACATCTACTTTGTAACCATTAACAAGTATATGTCCGTGAGTTACAAGCTGTCTTGCAGCTGCTGTAGTGTTGGCAAAACCCATTCTGAAAACGATATTATCAAGTCTAGTTTCAAGAAGTTGCATTAAAACTTCACCAGTAGGACCTTTATCTCTACTAGCTTTGTCTACATACTTTCTGAACTGCTTCTCTTGGATAACGCCATAGCTAAATCTAAGCTTCTGCTTCTCAGAAAGAAGGATGCTGTACTCAGAAGGCTTAGCTCTTCTCTGACCGTGCATACCTGCCTTGTATGGTCTTTTCGCAATATCGAAAACAGGCATTCCATTAAGGACTTCGCCATATCTTCTTGAAAGTTTATCTTTTGGACCTCTGTATCTAGCCATAGGGGAACAATAATAACGCATTAATACGAGAAATGCAATATCTTTATCTTTTTATTTAATGTTTAAAGTAGGAAGCTTAAAATTGTAAGTTAGAATATAAATATGATGAAAAGCCGCGATATCCAAGACTATTCAGGTATAAGCTGTGACAGTAGAAAAGTGTCTGATAATTTTATTTTTGTCTGTATCAAAGGTAATAGTTCTGATGGACACGAATATATAGAGAAAGCCATAAGCGCTGGAGCTAAATTAATAATTATCGAAGAACAGTTCCTTAATAACCCAGAAAAAAAGGAAAGACTCGAAAAACTCAAATCAGAAAACCCAGAAGTCGAATTCGAGACCAAAGAAGACAACCGCATCACTCTAGGAAAGTATGCATCTAAGTTCTATGGTGAACCAAGTAAAGAAATAGAAATCTATGGAGTCACTGGAACTAATGGTAAAACCACTATTACGCATTTAATCCAAGAGTTATTTGAGCTTACTTGCCCTAATCCATCAGAGAGCAAATGCTCACTAATCGGTACCATTGGGATAAAAGACCACAGCTCAGATCAGTATCAAGAAATAGGCAATACCACCCCTTCTTCTGAATTTATCCAAGCTGAACTCAAGCGAATCCTAGATAAGAAAATCAAAGCTGCAACAATGGAAGTAAGTTCACATGCACTAGACCAGAAAAGATGCTTTGGTATAGACTTCAAACACGCGATAGTAAGCAATCTCAGCCAGGATCACCTAGACTATCACAGAACCATGAATGAATACATGCTTGCAAAAGCACAGATATTCAAACAAGTATCAGAGTCGGCGATACTTAATTTAGACGATGAATACTATCAGGACTTCAGAGATGAAGCGCAGAAAGAAGAGCTTGCGATTTGGAGCTTTGCTATCAATAATGAAGCGGCGGATTTAAGAGCCAAAGAAATCAAAATCTCAGAAGCTGGAATTTCATATAAGCTAGATTTCAGTGAAAGACTGAAAAATAGGTGTACTGACTTCAGCGAAGACTGCGAAATTAAATTAAAACTCAATGGTACTTTTAATGTCTATAACTCTCTTGCAGCTATTTTATTAGGAGTACTTGAAGGCTTAAACTTGAAGACTATCTCAGAGAAATCTATAGCTTTAAACCCAGTTGCTGGAAGATTTGAAACTATCTATGAAGAATCTAAGCCTATATGCATAGTAGATTACGCTCATAGCCCTGATGGCTTAAAAAATATTCTCAAAGGAGCTAGAGATTTAGTAAACAATAGTGAAAAACTTCAAAATCTCATCTGTATCTTTGGTTGTGGCGGTGATAGAGATATAACCAAACGCCCACAAATGGGAAGAATAGCCCATGACCTAGCTGATAAAATCTATGTCACTTCCGACAACCCTCGCAGCGAGAAGCCTTCACAGATTATTGCTGACATTTTAACTGGTATACCAAGCATGGATAAATGCGAAGTCATTGAAAATAGAGCCACAGCTATAGCGAGTGCAATCAAAGACGCAAAGGCAGAAGATTTAATCGTAGTCGCTGGTAAGGGGCATGAAGATTATCAGATCTTAGGCGATAAAACTATTCACTTTGATGATAGAGAGCATGTTAGAGATGCTTTAGCTGAGTATTAAGTTTCTGAGGTTTCCTCTGATGAAGATTCTGTAGTGGTTTCTGGAATATCTGGCTCGTTGTTACGTTCTTCTATTGTAGGCTCTTCGTTACCATTCGAACTCACATTATTATTAGTATCTTCAGAACTAGATTCATTCAATATTTGAGACTCTTCAATTGGAGTTTCTACAGGTAAACTTTCTTCCCCTCCAGCTGTTGCAACTAGATTAATCTCATCTATTCTCTCTAATTTTTGTAAGCCCCCCCCTTGTGTGCGCTCCTTATCCTCAGGAAATAAATATCCTTTTCCGCTTCCACCTGGATCTGCAATAAGTGTCTTAGCATTTAGTTTTTCATCTGGAGTAAGTCCCAACTCTTTAGCAAGTTCCTTAGCTTGATTCTCACGATCAGAAGAAGTTTTAGATGTATCCTCACTGGTAACTGTTGTATTTTCACTATTATTATCTAAGAAATTATTTTTGAATGCTTCTGTTGTTTTACGAACATCTTTTCGTGCCGTAGTAAATGGATTCTGCTTTAATGGGGATCTCTCTTCACCATCTGGAGTTCTTATATCTTTCAAGAATCCAGCAGCTTTACTAAATAGACCTCTCTTCGAAGTAGCTTCCTGAACTTCAACTTCGCTTTGCTTTTCAATTTTTGAGCCAGAATTACCCTCATTAGAATTATTTGCAGGTGGCTCAGTTCCCTCAATTTCGTCGTTATTTATTTCTTTGGTTCCGCCAAGTCTAGGTGGAAGCAATGCTCTAACTTTATTAACACCTTCAGATATCTGCTGAGGAGTTTTAGTTATTGGCTCAAGAATAGTGTTCTGAGCATAAGTTACAAGATTAGCAAGCCCTTGAGGCAATAGAGTTTGAGGGCTTAGTATGTTGCTGCCTCCACTAAATTGACTATCTTGCACTTCCTCGCTAAGTTTAGCTTGAGCTTGAGGTAAAGCAGCTTTAGCCTTTGGTTGAGAATCATTTTCTTCAGTTCCAGAACCAATAAAAGGAATCACCCGAGTTACATTATCTAAAACATCCTTAGTTCTAGTATTTATAGAATTGGTGAGATTCTTAATTGTCTCAGCAATCTGAAAAGCTCGCCTCGAAGTAAAATTAGGAACATATGATTTTTCATCTGAATCTCTGCAGACGGTAGGTAAATCACTATATCCGGTATATGTAATATCAGCAGCTCGGTCTTCCTTGCCTTTTATTGCTAGTTGCTTGATCTTTGTTGAGTCAAAAAGAGAATGCTCCTCAAATTGTGCAATAGTTTGTGGATTTGCTTGCATAGTTTTAATGGAAGATGTTTTATCATCATAGTAAGCTTGCCCTGAGTTTATTTGATCAAATAAAGAACCTATATCCTTTTGAATCGTTTCAGTACTAACTGAATCACTAGATCCTAAATCAAACAAATTGCTACCGTTACCCAAAAATCTTGCTAATGCTGAATTTTTAATTCCTTCTTTAATTGAATCAACATATTTACCTAATAGGAAATTACGCCAAGAAGCTTGACCATTATTTTGTTTGTGTCGTTTTCTATCATTATTATCTGGCGGAGAAGTTTCACTTTGAGGCAGCGGAGTTTCATCTTGATTCTTCTGCGCCTGCTTAACAGGCTGCTCAGAACTCATTTGCTTAAGACTAAGTAAACGTGGCTCATAAGTATAATCATCCAAGTCATCGTATCTATTAGTTGCAACTATACTATTTCTAGCCCCTGTTGAATTAGATTTTGGCTTAGGCACTTGCTGTTGCTGAGAAGCTTGTGACGGCTTATAGTTTTCCACATCAGTAATGAATGAAGCGAATGACTTACCACCACCAAGAACCTTGGTAAAGCCCTCGAAGAACAAATTAGCTTGCTCTTGATTATCTAACTTGTCATAAAGCTCAAGAACCTTGTCTATATCTATCTTCTTACCATTAATCTCTAACTCAAATTTATTAGAACTGGATTGAACTAGTTGGAATTTGTCACCTTCTTTAGTTAGAACATAATTAATAGGTAACTCATCTAGAACATTACGCTTGAAAATCGGAAAATTAGGAAATGAAGATAAAACCCTAGGATCTTCCATAAATTCACCTGGAGCATATACTTTAAGCTGAACATCAACAAGTTTCTTGGATTCCTCCTGGGCTATAGCTGCGGCCCCAGTTCTTCCTGTTTCTTGTTTTTCTTTATTACCCTTGAATGGATTTATTGCACCGACTGCTTTCCCCGCTAATTTGAGAGGGGAAGTTAATACATTAAAGGCAGTCTTTAAACCTAAAGGCATTTCGTATTACATAATAGCATATTTTGTAATACGGATTAACACTTATATCGTATTATAGTGCCTTTCCCCAATTTCCCTAGTTAAATCTGATTTAGGTTCATCAGAATCAAGGTTTGATACTTCTAGAGTATCAGAATCATTATCTAGTTTCTCTACAGGAGATTCAGACAAGTCTTCAGAAACATTCTCCACAGGTTCAGGAGCAGGGGATTCTGTATACTTAATCTCAGTTCTATAAGATCCACTAGGAGCCTCTTTCAAAATCATTACTGAAGGGCTACTTGGATCATTGTCAAATCTTACAGTTGAATTGCCATCTCTTCCAACTCCAATCACAGTTTTTGAAATCTCCTCACCTTCATCATTAGTTATTACTGTTTCAAGTAAATCTGCCTGACCTTGGGTAAGAGCAGTCATAGGTTGAAGTAAATCAGTGAAAATCTTTTCAGCTTCAACATTATCACCATTAATATCTTTAGTTGGATTATTCACAAAGGAATTAGTAATTTCAGCAGTAATATTCAATGCAGTTATACTATTAACTAATTTCATCATTTCAGGTGAGCGGAACATTGAACGATCAATCTGAAACTCTTTCTTCTCTTCATCAGTCATAGACTTAGCTTCAGATTTCTTAGAGTCTTGTTCTACTTTTAATTTTTCAGGCTTGGCTATATTTTCAGGATTTAACCTTGACGCACCCTCATAAGGAATATAGTCGTCATCGATAGTACTTACATTAGCTCTACTCAATTGTTTAATTGCATTTACCGAATCCTTAGCTTCTTTCTTTGAAGCTGGAAGCTTTCTAGTTGCATTCTCTGGACCTTGATATTTTTCAATTTCCGCTTTTAAGGAGTCAATATTTTGATATTTATCAGAAGCAGGGTTTAAGAATACCGTCAATTCAGCAAAAAATTTATCTGCTTGTTTTTGGTTATTCAAATGAGTGTACATATCAACAACTGCATCTGTATCAATTTTTTTACCATTAATCTCAAGTTCAAATTCATTAGACTCAGACTTTAGTTCATCAAATTTTTTACCATTTTGATTACTTGTAATTCTTACTGGTAACTGTCCTAGAACTTGTTCAAGAATCTTATAATTTGGAGACACGGAAGATAAGGATTCTACTTCTTTTTTGAAGCTATCAGGAACATAGAGCTTAATCTTAAGATCTAAAATCTTCTTTTCTGGTTGAGCTATCTTAGCAGCCTCAACTCTCTTTTCTTCCTTAGAGTTTTCGCTCTTGCCAAATATTGATTTGACTATATTTATAGGTGCAGAGACAACTTTCCCAACAGTCCCCAATATCCCATCCATCATGTATTACATAGTAACACAATGCAATACGCATTACTTAATAAAAACTTAAGATATTAAAAGAGCCACTATCAATCTATAAATCTAATAATCAAAGAATCAAAACGATCAAGAATTTTAAAATAGTCTTGACCTTTAAATTAGTATTAAGTTATTATTAGCCAGCATTGAGATTGAGTATTAACATTTAAGTTATAAATTAGGAGATATAAAATTATGGCAACAGCGGCGTTAAATGGTAGTGGTGGAATTGTACTAGGTGGATCTAATCTAAAATTCCAAGGTTTTTTCAAATTCATGGATAACCTTGTTAAATCTAACATAGTAGAAGGTAGCAGTAAAGATGTTGGTAAGTTCCTAGACAATATTGCAAAAGTAATTGATAATGCAGTAAATAATGCAAGAGACAAAGGTGCTGATATTTCAAAGCCTATTGAAATTGATGGTTCATTTGCTGGAGAAACTTATACAGATGATAAAAGTGCAAAAGCTGGTAATGCAGAAGATGATGGATATGCAAGAAAATATGTAAACTATGAAGCAGAAATCAATAGAAGATTAGAAAGTGGTGCAAAAGTTAATTTAACGCTAAGGAATGACTCTAGCTCTCTTTCACTTGCAGCGTCAACTCAGTATGCAGATAAGTTAAAGCAAGGTGATGAAGCAGCAAACATCATTATGGGAACTGGTACAGGAGTTAATCAGTACAAATATGAAGGTCAGAATAATATTGTAAAACTAAATGAACCTGGTACTGCAAACTATGAAGGTGGTCATAATGTTATGCCTTACTTAGAAGATTACAGTATTATCGAAGGTCAGACACGTGAACACATGAAGGATGGTAAGCCAGTTCAAAACCCTGTATTCAAAGATAATCATGGAGTAATAGAACTGTATACATCTGGTGGAAATGGTAACGATAGAGGAATTATTGCAACTATAGAGAATATAGCTGCAGCGGAAAATGATCCTTCAGCATTAGCACAAATAGCTAAAAAGTTTAATGATACATTTGAAAAGTACGGTATCCAGGAAAAAATTGGAGCCATAACTGGTGAGCAAATTAAAAACTCAATACCAGACTTAATGAATATAATTACTGACTCTTCAGGTAAAGATATCAATAAAGAGCTTTCAGACCTAGCAGGAAAAGGAAAGGATCCACTTGCCCTTGCTATTTTTGCTTTTTCAAATATTAGAGCAGGTCAAGGAGTTGCAGCTATGGTAAATGGTCTTGATAAAGAAATACCACTTCTAACTGTATCAGGAAGCTATAACAATAAAGGTTTAGTAGGTACATTAGATCAAGCCTATGGTAATAATTTTGGTAAAGAACTTCAGTTCAAAGTTATTCAAGATGAATTAGTTAATGTATACAATAAGCCTGGTGTAACAGATGGGGACATTAATAGATTCCAGTTTATTAGTGCTGAAGATACACTAGATGGAACTTTGCCTTTAGCTGAAGCAAAAGTAAATGGTACTGGTTCTGGCAGAGCTAGTGAAGTTGCTAATCTTAATGCGCCTCAGCCAGAGAAGACTCAGCCAGAAACAACTAAAACAACCAATAAAGAAGAAACTAATCAAGCGAGTACTTTTAAATTTGAAGGAATGTTCCCGAATGCAGCTCAAGTTATTGTAAATAACGGTACTAATGCATTAACGGATTTCTTTAACAGCAAAAAGTAAGCTTTAAGCTATTTAAAAACCATGCAACTAAAACCCCACCTTCTAATTTATTAAGGTGGGGTTTTATTTTACAAGAAACACAAACACAACCACCAATTATCTTAACCATTCACCCTTGAAGCCGACACCGCCACACTGTTAAGATAATACCCGGTGGTTAATATCTCAAATATTGACTTCAATAAAACCTCAAACAAAACTAGCTCAAAAAAAAAGAAGCCTAGAAGTTTTGTAGAGTCAAGGTGCTCACCAAACCCAGATTATAAAGTAACACTAAAAACAGTTCGATCTGATGGAGCTGCACATTCAATTGGGTCACCTGATCAACAAAATTTCGCTTCACCTGAGTATGAAATTTTATTTAGCAATTCAATCATCAAATCCAATGGCTTAAAAACATACGATACAAAAGCTGGAAAACATAACTGGACTAATCTTTTTTCATTACCAGAATTAGCAAATACCAACCCAGAAGCTGGTTCCAAGATAATTGCCAAACTAAAAGACCCAAAGACTGATATAAACATAGTAATTAATTTTTTAGTCGATCATCTAAGCAAGAGTGGAACAACTGATCTAACTAAATACCAAGACCAAGAAATTAAAGAGCTCTTCGAAACCAGAACTGATAATTTCGACCTAACACTTGGCAAATTTAGCAAAAGCCATGCGTATGGGTTAGAAATAACTTACCATGATTTAAATCTAAAAACTGCTTTCCCACTGCTATATAAAAGCCTAAGCTCCCCAAATGATATCAAACAAGCTCAAGAAGCAATCTCTGGTATTAAAAGACCTATTCAGTTCTGGGGTAGTCTAGGAAGATTTTTACCCAACAATAAACTCTCCAGAAAATTTCATCAATTCCTAAGTAAGGAAGAAATCCCATTCAATGAAGAACTTATGCGCAGCGCTGAAGCTGTGAGCAGGGAATTCCAAATTATGGATTGCGAAGACAAACAAAAAGGAAAATGGCTCAGCAAGTTTATAGACAAAACTCTTACTAATATTTTATTGAAACAAAAGATTTTCAAAGGTATTAACAAAGCTAAGTCAATGGACAAGTTACAAGTCGAGTTTTTTGCAAGTGACAGAGACAACAGTAGTAATTTCGGCAACTCAGTTTATACCATAGAATCAGCTGAAGCAAGTAAAAAACCATCTGAATATCTATGGAGAAATATCCAAGACGATAAGAAACAAGCCTATTATAACCAGCTTCAGTCAGACAAATATATGAATGAAGTTCACTTGGGTCTTATAAAACAAGGCATAGTTCCTCACATGGTAAGTGGGGCTCTTTTGGAAGAAGCAGTAGAACGAATCAAAGGAGCCTCCTTTGCGCCACCAATAATGTGCCTTGCAACTGGAACAGAAGAATACATAAGAGTAAATCCGAGTAACCTCAAAGAGCCCAAGTATCAAATAAACCCAGAATACCGAAACGAAATTGTTAAATTTCTGAAGGATAATAACATTAATTATTCCAAAGAAGCAGTTGTAGATAGAATTAAAGAATTTTCTAATAGAGATCTTGGAAACGATAGATTGAATGAAATAAAAAACAATTCTCTTATTTTCCAGGAAGACATGCAGCGCAAGAGTGGTAACAAATCACACGAATTTATTACTAGCTTAAATTTAGAAGCAACAAAAAGTGAAACAGAAAGCATAGCCAATCTTCTAAAAATATATTTTGAACAAGCAGATATAGACTGCTCAGTTAGTTTTGGGGTCGATGCTAAAGGTAATCAAGAAGAATCAAAAAACAACAATGTCACTACCCACTATATAAATGTCACTCCAAGAGACTTTGATGGTAAAAAATTCTATTTCGATTATGCAGCCAAGAGAATCGCAAGACTAACAAAAAATCTGTTCAAAGCTACTAAATATCACGACAAAGAAATAAGCACAATAAGTTTTGGTTTTGCTGATTCAGCAAATGATGTACCAAGTATCACTGAATCTAAGACTGCTGGTCTTGCAGTAGTAGTTGCAAATGCCAAAAACTTAAATAATGAAGAGTCTGAATTTAGAAAGAAGCTGATTCCAATAAGCTACAGTTCCAAGAATCGACTCCAAGCATATTTCAAAACCTATTCTTGCCCAGAAGAAAAGAAAATAGATGAACTTATCTCTAGACTATATCAAGTCGATGGCAATCCTCATAGATATATTTACCTCGCTGATCCAAATGGAAATGAAGAAGTAAATAGAGCAGCCTATAGTGGGCTTGCATTACTTAGAGCACTAAAAGTAACTGATCATTTTGTATCAGATTAAATACTCGAAACTTCTCACATTAACACCTGGTAAGCAACACTAATTATCTTAACTTTCGCCTATTGAAAATACGAACACGCAACTGCTAAGATAATACGCAGTGGTTTATTTAAGCACTAAGCCTCCAGGTACAGCAAATCAAGATCTCACTGAAAGAGGTAGATCCGGGCTTGCCTATGAAATAGAGATTTCAAATACAAGCACCCCTGAGCCAAGAATTTCTGCATTTGGTTCTAGCGTACAAACAACATTTGCATCACCAGAATTTGAATTACTTGAGGCTAGGTTCAACTTGGCATTAGATACCGATACAATCCGAGTGGAAGATTTACCTAATTGGTATAGCAAAGCAATTTTTCCTAATTTTGAAGAGCTAGTTCCTGAGAATGATGCAAAGAAAACAATTTTAGATATACTAATAGATCCCCAAACCTCAATTGATTATGTGCTTGACTTTCTTATTAAATATACTCTAAATGATAAAAGTATAAGTGATTACAATTTCAATGATGAAGATATACAAACTATTTTCTCAGCTAGATCTAGTGAAAAATTCGACTTAAAGTTAATTCAAGAGCATTACAATAGAACACAAGATACTATTGTAAATTATAAAAATCTCAATCTCGAAATAGCTTTTCCTATTACTCATAAAAGACTTCAAAGTCCCGCAAATAAACAAGATTTATTGAATTCAGTGAGCCATATTTCAGCTCCTCCAGAATTTGGATATGTTTCACCAAACCCAGAACAAATTAAAAAACTTTCAGCAAAGAATTCCATCAATGAAAATTCTCTATTTAACCAACAATTAATTGATGACGCACAGTCAATTGCTAAAAGCTACGATGATTTATCCTGCAGCAAAAAATCTGAAGAAGAAAATTTAAGTGAATATACAAAAAAATTATTAAAAAACATACTAAGACAACAAAAGTTTTTTATTGCCAATATTAACCAAGGTTATAAGGAAACTAGTGGCAATAAATATGTAGATTTTCTAGCCTCAGATAGAGATAATAGTTCAAACATTGGTGACTCAGTTTATACAACTGAAGCTAAAGCTAATTTCAAATATAATCCTGAAACAGAGAATATAAATCAGCAAGAACATTACAAGTGGCAAAACATAGCATTTGAAAAAAGACCTTACTTCCTAAATCAATTAGAATCAGATCACTATATGAACGAAATCCACCAGAAGCTTCTAGAGAGAGGTATTCCTGCTCATATGGTTAGTGGAGCCTTATTCGAAGAAGCACTAGCTAGAATTGAAGGAGGCTCATATGCACCGCCATTTTTATCATTAGCAACAGGGACAGAAGAATATATAAGAACAAATCCAGGTGATGCATTTGACCCTGAATACGAGAAGAATGAAAAATATTCAGAAGCTATAAAGAATTACCTAGCAGGTAATAATATTAAATACTCTAAGGAAGAAACTATTACTGCCATAAATGGTTTCGAAGAGAGTCAACAAAATCAGCTTATTAGAGATAAAAAACTCAAATTTCAAACAAATATGGATATTCCTTCCGGTCCCTCAGCCCATGAATTTATAACGAGCCTTCATGTAGAAGACTCCACACTATCTCAGGCAAAGGAATTAGCTACATCATTGCAAAGGTACCTCAAAAGACAAAATATAGATTGCAGTATTCGTGTTGGTGTAGATGCTGAAGGAGATGCTAATAAATCAAACACTGGTGAAGAAACACTTCATTTCATAAATATCATGCCAGGTAATGATAATTTTGAATTTGATGGAAAAAAATTCTACCTTGAATTTGCCTCGCAAAGAATTAAAGAAGCCTCACTCGATATCCTAGAAGAAAGAGGAATAGTTTCAGAAGAAACAGCAAGACTTACAAGAGAAAGAGCTGATTACCACAATATTATAACTCCTAGTTTTGGCTTTGCTGATTCATCCAATGACATACCAAGTATTGTGTCGACAAAAAATGTTCCGGGTCTTACAGTCGTAGTAGCTAACGCTAAAAATCTTAACCATGAAGGTTCTGATTTCATGAAGAAAATAAATCCCATAGAATGGAATCACAAAAATAAAATTATGCAATATATCAGTACTTATTCTCCAGCTAAGATAGATGAATTCGAAGAAATCGTTGCAAGACTCTATCAAGTTGACCAGAATAAAAGTAGATACGTCTACTTAGCTGATCCGAATGGTAATGAAGAATTGAATAAAGGTGTAAATTCTGGATTATTACTACTCAGTGCTCTAAAAGAATGTTCTCTCCTTAAGGATCCACTGAAAAACGTCTAAAGTAACATTTTTCAACCCTTACCGAGGAATAAATCCTAGCTCAGGGAGCGGATCCTTAATATTCTTTATCAGGCAGTCGCCACTCAAAACTTCGTTTTGCAGTGCCTCCTTAAATAATTAAGCATAATTCCCATCAGCCACAACCGGAATCTCATCTTCCCAGAGAAGCTGATAAACCACATTCAAAGCAAGCTCCTGCTGAATCATATCCATAGTATTCATACTTAGAGTAAGCTGATCATTGCGCATCTCTTCTACAAAATCCTTAAGATCCTCTACTAGAGTATCAACCAGAACAATCTCTTTAATCTCGTGTCTATTAAGCTTATCTTTGATACTTTTATAAGTCACATTGTTAGCAGTAACCGCGTCATAAATTTGAAAATTCAATAGATTCTTAGTTGTAGGGATTTTCTGAAGATGCTTAGGATTACGCTTCAGATAGACTTTAGTAGGGTTTTCTTCATTATCGAAACTCAAATGATGCGAGCCAATGATCTTCTCATTAATTCTATAAATCAAAGCTGAATGAAACTCTCTCAAACGTGACTCACTTTCTTGAAGCATTTCTTTGATATCAGTCATCGGTGAATCAGAAACAGAGATTTTAAGTGTTTTTACTGCTTCAAGGGCCTGTTCTATAATTTCTTTTACAATTTTAGGATTTAGAACACAGTCACAAGCTTGAATAGCATTGTCATAGCTTCTAAAATAACTTTGCGAAAGAGAAGTCACCGCATCCATACCGTGAGTTTTCTGACTACCAAGAATCAGTTCACTATTCTTACTAATCTTATCCAAGGCCTCTCTTTCATTGAGCATCAAGAGCTGGTTTACCTTACTAATAAAGACTTTAGTGTCCAGAGTGAATTTCTTGCCCATGATATTCCATGGCTTATTTTCAAGAGCAACACTGATATTCTCCTGAGCGTCAATAATCGCTTTCTCTTCACGTTTTTCTATAGCTTGAATCAAAGACTCAAGTATACTTGCAAGGCTGTTAATCTCCTCTTCAGTAAGTTCCTTAGAATAAAGCTTGTCTTGGATTAGATGCTTAGTTTTATCAGCTATCTTAAACGGTAGGAAATGACAGTCGTGCGGGTTGTATTCATTAAATATATTTGCTAAATAGTCGAGTTTTTCTTGTATCTTCATTAGATTTCTAACTTTTCTCTTCTTAAATAATATAAAATTATTTGCACTCATAAGCTGATAAACTTTAAATAATGATCAGTAAACGTATTATTCCCTGTTTGGACGTAGATAAAGGTCAAGTAGTTAAAGGAGTTAACTTCATCAATATACAGAAGGCTGGTGATCCTGTGAAGTTAGCCCGAAAGTATTATGAGATGGGAGCTGACGAGCTTTGCTTCCTTGATATTACTGCAAGTCACGAAGACAGAAAAGCTACCTATGAAATTATTAAGGCTACAGCAGAAGAAGTATTTATCCCTCTTACAGTCGGGGGCGGAGTATCTAGTGTAAAAGACGTAGAAAATTTATTGCATGCAGGGGCCGATAAAGTTGCGATTAATTCTGGTGCCGTTAGAAACCCTAGCTTGATCTCAGAAGCTGCTGATAACTTCGGTAGTCAGTGTATTGTTTTGGCTGTTGATGTTAAGCGCCGTGATGCTTCTGAAAATCCTCCTGAGGTGAAAGAAGGAGAAGAGGCTTCAAATGCAAGGCGTGAAGATTTAGAGAAAACGGAGCTGACTTCTGCGTCAGTGAGTATTTCGAAAAGTCTGAACAACGCAGCAGTTGAGTCTATTATCCCTCTTTCATGGGATGTCTATGTCAAAGGTGGTCGCGAAAAGACTCAGCTAGATGCCCTTGAATGGGTCATAGAGGGTGAGAAACGTGGCGCTGGTGAAATTTTACTTACTAGTATGGATGCTGATGGCAGCAAAGCTGGTTATGATATTGAACTGGTTAAAGCTGTATGTGAAGCCGTGCAAATTCCCGTAATTGCAAGTGGCGGTGCCGGTAATGCAGAGCATGTTATAGATGTCTTAAAGGCTGGAGCAGATGCTGCTTTATTAGCTTCAATACTTCATTACGGTGAAACTACAGTAGAAGCGATCAAAAAACAAATGCAAGAAGCTTTACTTAGAACTAGGGTTTAGTTTTTTATAGGTACGTTAAACAATTGATACCCGTAATTCGACTCTTTATTGTTAAATTTAATTGTTAGCAAATTCATACCTGGATCATATTGCGCATCAGACACAGGGTTATCAGCATTATTCAACTTAATAATTTTATTTACTGTCTCTTGATTACTGTAACCAGCTTCTTTAAAAGCATTAAGAATTTTTTCAGCAACATCTTTTTTATTATCAGGATAGTTATCTGGATTTATCGCAGGTTCAGGACTTCCCGTAGCTCCCTGATTAGATTCAATATTTTCTAATTTCTCAGTTGAAATATTTTCAGATATTTTTGCGATAGTATCTTCATCACTAAGCCCCTCAAGCTCTTTATTTTCAACATTTTTTTCCTGCTTATTCTCTACTTCTTTATTATCTACTTGTCCCATAGAAGCTGGATTATCAGTTTCCAACAAAGGACCATCAGGCTTTATAGTTGCTTCACCATTTTGTGTAACCATTAGAAAAGTTCGCTGCCCATTATCTAAAATCGGATAATTTCTTCCAGATGAGTTATTTGCAGATAACGAGTCATCTTTATTAGTTACAACATAGCCTTTTGACTTTGCGAGCTCTCTTAATGACTCAGCTCCATTTTCCTCATTCTCTTTAAAGAAAACAGAGCCTGTTTCTTCATTTCTGATAACATCTCCAGTCTTAGAGCCTGTCTTGAAAGTTGGTAATATTTAAGCTATGGAACCTAATGGGGTTAGAAGGCGTCTATAGACTTGGA
>JAKVAO010000044.1 GCA_022447685.1 Candidatus Caenarcanales bacterium
ATAAGTCTAATTCTGAGGCTGGACTTGATAATATTATTCCTCTACATAAACTGGCTTCCTAATTCGAGGGGTTGACAATTTATCTTTTACTCTAATACCCATAAACTTACTATTTGGAGAGGTGCTTCTTGGGTTGTCTCCCATCTGACCCAATAGCTCACCTGATTTAAGTGTTTTGCCCTTTAAATTTTTCTCAGCTTGAATTCCATAAATTTCTACTTGATATTCTTTGCCTTGTAATTCTGTCTCTAATACTACTGTATCTACATCCAAGTCAGAACTATGTTTTATTTCTAATACTTTTGCATTTTCAAATAGATTTTGTATTTGTTCCTGATTATTTGCCTGAACTATGATGCTAGTCTTTCCATTTGTATGATGATTTCTAGAAACTGTAATGTCACTAGAATTAATCGTTTGTTCATCCTGGCTTTCATTGGGATTAGCTCTAATGAAAGAATTTATAATTTTTTGTTTAAGGCTATTATTGCTATTTAGATTATTCTGAAAAATATTCGGGCTAGGTGCTAAAGCTCCAACCATAAATATATAAAGATCAGATTACTGAGATTTTATGTGTAATACAATATCTAACTTATTTTTTACTTAATCCTCTCAGCCATTTTGTCAGGATCTGTCTCATATATGAAATTATCTCGGTTGGACTCAATATTATATTCACTATGATCTAAGTCTGAATTGACTATATTCTTAAAAAGCTCAAGTATTGGTTTGAATATATTATTAATGTCAAAAATCGCCATAATAGTATTTTTGCTTTCATTTTTAAAAGCTTTTAGGGTAAAGTAAAGTGTCTCAATAGCAATATTTATACTGCCTGGCATTGCTATAATTACTTTCTTGCCATTTACTGTTGTTTTGGCTTTTTCGTTTAGTGATCTCTACATTTTGAATCTCATCTTGTTTATTTTCTAGTTTAGCTTCATGAATATTTTTGATAAGCTCACCTGGTAAGCCTTTCGTTGCAACACCCGTGATGAAGCTTGTATCTGGGATTTCAGCTAATTTTTCCCCGAGTCTTTGTAAAGGTACTATAAAGTTTTTTGCAGTTTGCTTTTCTTCTGGATTTTGTGAATTTTGTAACTTACTTAGATCTTTAGATCCACCAGTTATTTAA
Source organism: Candidatus Caenarcanales bacterium (assembly GCA_022447685.1). Classification (GTDB taxonomy): domain Bacteria; phylum Cyanobacteriota; class Vampirovibrionia; order LMEP-6097; family LMEP-6097; genus DT-14. The sequence continues at coordinate 1,139 of JAKVAO010000044.1, forward strand.
ATAAGCAAATACTCAAGAAATAATTTCTATGAGATAATAAATAGATGCCAGAAAAAGGACAGGGGAAGGCAATTAAGTGGTTTTTGGGTATATTAATCCCGATACTTTTGGGTGGAGCTGGATGGTTAGTTCAACATTATATACTTAGATCCTATCAACCTGCGACTTTAATTATTCGTAACCAAGGTAGCCCTAAGCAAGTCAATATCTCTATCGACGGTGAAGAAAAAGGGGAAACCAGTGAAAGTGGCTTTGCCTGAATCAATGGTGTCTTACCAGGTGATCATGAATTACAGTGGGAAAAAGATGGTTATGAAAGTAAGCATTCTCGTATAAGTATTAAAGGTGGTCGACAGAATAGTGTTTACCTGACTTCACTTGCCAAAATTAATAATCCTAGTGAAAGAAGAGATATTACAGAGCGTCTTCGAGTAAATACTTTGATTACAACCTGGTATGCTGGAGCACGTTTTAATGGTGTGGTGGATATGAGCCGAAAATATGGCTTCAAATGGAGATGCTCTGGTGGAACCTGTAAACTTACTGGTCCTTATGGTACTGGTTTGAATATGAGTGTCTGCCAGGAACTTGCTAGTAGAGTTGGTCCTTTGGAATATTACTACAATAGCGCTGGTATGCGTTGGACTAAAACTGAAAATCTTGCACTTTTAACTCAGTGTAATTCAGTGGTAAAAAAAAGCTAAGCCGGCGCAGAATAAGCTAAAAGCTCTTATTAAACCAATTATTAATTGCTTGCAGAAGCCTGCAACAAATCATCCAGCTTTTAATGCTTGTATAGACTGGCATTCTTCTGTTCATGCCACTTGGGCACTGCTGCGTTATCAAAGAATTACTGCTGATAATCAATATGAACCACTATTGATGCAGATTCTAAGTGCAGAAAAAATTCAAAAGGAATTGGAGAATTTTCGAAATAGTCCTCGCTTTGAAATGTCCTATGGGCGCGCTTGGTTTTTGCGTTTAGTTATTGATTATGAGAAATTATTTGATTCTATGACTAAGAAAGATTTCCAGGTGAGCGAATTGCTTAAGGCTATGGGCGACTATATGGCTGAGTCACTTTTGGATTATTATGAAAGCCATGGAGCCAATCCCTATCTAAGAAATTACTCAAATCCAAGTTGGGCATTGCTGAATTTATATCATTATGCCAAGCATCGTAATAACCTTGATTGGCTTAATGCGATTGAGGATATTGTTAACAAATATTTTGTAACTTATAAAAAGCCTTGCAGTAGTGAAATTAAATTGAATAATGATGGCTTTATAGCTATCTGTGAGAACTGGGCTTATTTGGTAGCGGAAACTGGAGTCTTAGACCAGCGACAATCTTTAGAGAACTATGAATCATGGTTAAAAGCTTTCTATGAAATTGAAAAAGCTACGCCTCTAATAGAAACGAATAACACGTATTTGAAAGCTTTGAATTTTAGTAAGTCCTGGGCTTACAAAGGGATTTATAACAAAACCAAAAATACCAAGTACTTAGATTTGTATAGAGAACATATGATTACTCGGTTTAGGAATCAAGGCTGGTGGTCTGGTAATGATTACTCAGTTACACACTGGGTAGCTCAATTTGGAGTCTATGCTTACAGTCTTGATTACAATTGATATTTACGAAGTTGCAAGTTTTCTAGTCCTAGTAAATATCTCAGGATTAATTTCTTCACCTGATTTCCAGTCTTTGATATCTAGTTGTATGAATTTTTCATCCCTGAAATCATTAATTTTAGGTGTATAAGCGATGTAGAGATCATTTTCTAATTTATGAAAATCCTCAAAGAAATCTTGGGCACGGTTCCAAATCACAGCTTCAACTGTTTTGTTTTTTATATTCTTGAGAAAAGCTGGGCTCTGCCCAGTTTCAGATTTGGCGTCTTCAAGAAATAGCTTTAAATGTTTTTTGTCTTTTCCAAGGATTCTAGTTCCTTTGATTCTAAGTGGTCCAGTCGCAAAAGTTGCTTGTGGATGTCCTAAACCATATGGCGCAAGATTTTCAAGTCTACTAATTAATGCTTCGCTATTTTCTTTTAGGAATAAATCACTATCAATTTTTATGATTTTACTTAGATCTCTTCCTTGTAATTTTTCTTGAAAATGCTGTGAACATAGTTGTTTGAACTTAGCATAATTTTCTTTAACTATACTAAAACCTGCTGCCATCATATGCCCACCGTATTTGTGGAAAATATTATGCTCTTCTTGCATAGCTTGCATCTCTAGAAAAATATCTAGGTCACCTATATCTATTCCTCTTACAGAGCCTTTGCAGATATTTTCTTCTATAGCCATTATGAATACCGGTAAGTGGAATTTTTCAACTAGACGGCTTGCAACTATACCTATTACTCCATGATGCCAATCTTCTGAACCAATTACTATGACTTTTTCTTGGCTTAAATTTAAATTCTCTTCAATTTGCAAAAGCGCCTCTTCAAATATTCTCTCGCATAGCCCCTGTCTTTCTTGATTCTCTGAATCAAGTAGTTCTGAAAGTTCTTCTGCTTCTGCATAATCGTCAGTGCTCATTAATTTAACAGCATTGAGTGCATCGCTTAATCTTCCTGCTGCATTGATTCTTGGGGCTACACCAAAACCAATATGCTCGGTGTTGGGAGTATCAGCACTGCCTGAGATATTCAAAAGTTTTTGCAAGCCAGGTTTGCTTGTTCTAGAAAGCACTTCTAGACCTTTAATGCAGAGAAGCCTGTTTTCACTTTTAAGTGGAGCTAAGTCAGCTATTATCCCTAGAGCAACCAAGTCTAGTAGTGAATTTATATATTTATCAGCACTTACTTTATCTGGGGAAAATTCTTCTAATATTAATTCAGCTAGTTTGAATGCAACTCCAACTCCAGGAAGGTAGTGAAGTGGATGCTCTTCTGGAAGGGTTTTGGGGTTGCAGTTAGCTATGCTTGGTGGTGGGTTTTTCGGGATGGAGTGGTGATCTGTGACTATTACATCTAGTCCTAATTCATTTGCATAGTTAACTTCATCGTAGTTGCTGATACCACAATCGCAGGTGATCATAAGATCAATATTCATTTCTTTGTGGATTTTCTCGACAGCTTTGCTGTTTAAGCCATAGCCTTCTTTATGACGGTTGGGGACATAATATGAGACTTCGTAATTAATTAAGCCAAAGGCTCTATAGAGAAGTGCAACAGAGCTGGTTCCATCAACATCGTAGTCACCATAGATTAGAATTCTCTCTTTATTATTTACGGCTTGTTTAACTCTTGCAAATGCTTGTTCCATTTCTGGAATCTCAAAGGAGTGAGAGTATTTGGCGTGATCGATGTCTATGTAGTAGTTGATTAGACTGGCGTCGTGAACTCCGCGGTTAACTAGGAGCCTTGCTAGTAAAGAATCATTATTGCAAAGCTTGATTAAGTCAGAGTTTACTTGTGAGTTATTTCGAAGTTCCCATTTGCTTTGCATTAGATTTATTTTAATAGAAACAGAGTTGTGAAAATTGGAAAATAAATTGATGAAAGTAATAATAAGTATTAGCTGAAGATTTTAAGAAATCAAACCAGGCTTATCAAAATAATAAAATTGTTTACTTTATCTTATTTAAGTATGATTCGAGCTGGAGATAACTTTTACTCAAGGCACCATAGCCCATTCACTGATAATATGTTGTCACAGCTTAAGCTGTCAGTCATAAATAGACTTAAGTCGCCTAAGAGTATCGATTATAAATCAATACCTTGGCCAAATTTTTTCATGGAAAGAGGAGAGTTTCTTTCTGAAGCAATATTAAGTAATCAAAATCATTCAATTGAAGATCGAGCTAAAAATCTCATAAATGCTCTTAAAGAAGCTAATAGAATTGAGCAAATTTATTTGCCTAAACATAATGCTTATATAAAAGCAATCTCGTTAAAGTCCAATCCTAAAAACTCAATTGATATGCGAAAGCAACTTTACCGATTCATTGACGGTAATTTTAATTATCAAAGTCAAGATCTGTTCAGGAGGGATTTATCAATTAGAGATATGAAAGTGCAAGTCATGGAAACTTTAAATAGCTCACAACATACATCTTTTTATAACTGGCTTGTTGAAGAGAATTTTGTTCACGATCCAAGGGCTTTGCAGCAAATCAATGATAAGAAGTCAAATAATAGTCAAATATCACGACCTCAGTCTTGGGCTCAATTTCAGGATTTGCCTAGTGAACAAACTATATACTGCTCTCACGGTGGGGGCTTTTTCTTCTTGTCTGATTTTCTAAGTAAAAATCGACCAGGTTATAGATTGGAATATGAAGGAAGAGGTATTCAAATTCATCCAAGAACTGGACCGGAGCAATTTTGGAATATAAGCAGAGAAAGTAGAGAAGAGTATTACTCTTCATCAAGTCATGCTTATGGTGATTATCCAGCGAGACTTTCTTTTGAAATTCAGGGACAGTACTTAGATAGAGCTCCTAACTGCTATGAAGCTGGATTAAGGCAAGACTTTATAGACCATATGCAAAATATCAAACTTCTAAATACAGAAACAAATGAAATAATTGAAGCTAAAGATTATGAATCTTTTATTGAAATGATAAATTTTAATGCAAACACTCATAATACCGTTAGAGATATTAATTCCCAAGTATTACTTATGAATGAAAGAACAATAATCAAAAGATCAAACGTCGATAAGCAAGTGAATAAAATTCCAGCTCCTGAATATAAAAAGACGGCAAAGGATATAGTTTCTGATTTGGTTCATGATAAAAATCTTGACCCAGGGCAAATTCTGGATGAAGCAAAGAGAATTTTAATAGGTACTAACTCAAATAATGAAATTATAAACTTGGAGGATTTGATAATGATTGATAAATCTCAAACCCCTTTGAAAATTGAGTTTGAAGATGGTCCAGAAAACAATAGTAGCTATCGTAATGGTGCTGATGTCACGCTTGCAGAACTTAAGTTAAACGGAAGAACGGTCGGGACTCTAAATGGTAGTTTGGATAAAAATTTGCGTGATCAGCTCAGCTACAATCCAGGTCCTCTATTTAAAGACATCAATATTCGTCTGAATGACGATACTATTATTAATATAGATGTCAAATCTGATAAGAATGAATATGGTCATTCAATTGACTATTGCAGTTTAGAGTTTCCTTTTAAAGGAACAAATCTGCCTAGTGGTATGACTCCGACTGTAATTAAAGAATCAGATGTTGATAAACAAGTGAATCAAATCGCAGAACCTAAATATAAAAATATGACAAAGCATGCCGTTTATGATTTAGTGCACGATAAAAATCTTGATCCAGAGAAAATTTTAGAAAACAAAGATGAAATCATCAAACAGTTAGATAAATTTGCTGAATTGGATATAGATCTTAATGGACAAGATTCAACGGTTTCTCCAGAAATTAAAGAAGAATTCATTGCTCTTCTAGATACTACCTTAGAGTTAATTGCCAAAGGTCAAGATTCGGCCTTGAAAAAATTAAATGATCAAGATCAACCGATAGATTTTCCGCAGATTGAGAAGAATCCATATAGGTATCCATACAAAGCAAATAAAGCAAATGTGCTCATAGATACGATATTTCTTCTTACTGGTTTAAATAAGTACCCTAATGCTGAGAAACAAGCTAGTCATAACGATAGAGTTGTACCAATTCTAATGAGAGTTGCTTCTCAGTTATAAACTATGAAGCTCACAAAGTTATTACGAGTGCTTTGTGAGCTTCTTCGCATTAATACTGACATGAAAACAAATTAATCTAATAAATATAAGAATCTTGCTACTATGCAATGTTTATGTATGTTTTTAGGGCTGAAGGTCCATATACCAACTATGAAAAAAAATTGACTTGGGAAAATATTCAGCAAGGTGATCCAACTAGAAATAAGACTCCAGTAAAATCTAGTAAGAAAACTGAATTCCCTGAAACTTTTACTAGGTTTAGTTCTCCTGTTGAAGAAGTTTTAAGAAGGATGAACTTAAATGACCCTAAGAAAAAATATCTTTTTATTTTTGATATTGATGGTGTCCTTCAAGAAAACCATGATAATTTAACTTTGAGAAATGCACAGTATATATATTCAGATTCGGGCTCGGGTTTTAATGATGCTGTTGAAAAAATAGCAAGTATTAAAGAATCTCCAAGAGTCATAAATGCAAATTTACTTACAGCAAGGTTTACTGAGGATTTACCTCAGGGTTTAAAAAAGCAGATTGATTTGTATGGAAGCTCTGGTGCAACTAAAGTGAAGCTTAGATCTGAATCTCAAGATCCTATTTTCGAATTTGCTCCAGATTTGAAAAATAAAAACTCTGATATTGAGGCTAGTATCTTCATCTTGAAAAATTTAATTACTCAGATTTTACTTTATGATACAGGTATTTTGAATATAAACTCTAAAGGCTATGAGCATTTAACTTCACCTACTTTTAGTCCTGATATTGACCCTATGACTAAATCGATTGAGAATAATATTTTTAATATTTTTATTAATTCCCTAGATATGAATTTTGCACCAAATGGTCTTTATGTCAGATTTAATGAAAATAACATTGAGCAAAAAGATAAGGTTATTAAAAGTCTTCAGGAGTTCTTTGAAATCTACAATATGGATAAAATGGAGCTGAAAAATAAAATAGAGAATGGTGAGTTTGATAATGAGTCATCATTGATGAAAGCTAAGAAAGTCTTAAAGTATAAAACAGATGCTATGGCTAAAACCTTTCATATGAATTTAGAACCATTCAGGTCAGTGGATGACTATTTATATATATTTTTTAATGAAAAGATAAAGGTTAATAAAGCTAAAGGCATAGACTATATCCTAGAAGAGGAAGGAATAGACCTTGATAATTCAGACCCTAATCTACAAATTCTGATGTTTGGTGATTCAAGTGCAGATTTGAAAGCTGTGCAAAGGCTAAAAGAACAATTACCAGAAAATCAAATTCTTGCAGTCAGTGTTGGACCTGATATCCATGACCCTGCAGTTGATGTAACTTTAAGAGACCATAAGCAAGTACATGAGTTTTTAGGTAAATTAGAGACTTTGCTCAATGCTAATTAATCTAATTCTCAGCCTTATACTTAAACACAGCAAGGCAAACTAGTAAAAATATTAGATTAGGTGTCCACATAGCTGCCCAAGCTGGTAAAACTCCGTTCTCACCAATGGAATCAAATACTGATTGTGAGATATAAAAAACAAAAACTATCGCTCCCATGCCGACATAACCCCAGTTGATTATGCTTCGTCTCTGTGTAATACCTAAGCAAGCACCAATTACTGCAAGTAAAATACAAGAAATTGGGTATGCAAACTTATTATGAAAACTTGTAAGCAGAGAATTGTATTCATTCTCTTCAACTAGCTTCTCTTTGTTATCTTTTATGTATGTTTTAAGATCCATGAAGCTCATTTCTTTGGCTTTCATGACTTTATTTAGTATTCTTTGAGGGTCTATAGCACTTGGAACGAATGTATATTCAAAATCTGAGATAAAATGCTTGGAATTTTGGTGGTTTTTAGGATTTTTTCTGATAAGGCTAGTTGTGCCATCTCTTAATTCCCAGCCACCACGTTCAGCATTCCACCAAGCTTTTTTTGCGTTATATACCTGCAGTATATTTTTTTTGCCTACTTCGATAACGACTAAGTCATTGAGTATTTTATCTTTGATACTCTTAACATGAAAAATCTTCTTGATAGTTCCAGCCGCGTTTTTCTCTATATAGTTGTATGAATTTGCACTGTTATTAGGTATTGGGTTCTGGTAAATCGCTAGTGAATATACTAATTTAGCAAGTGGGCTCGTCTGAGGAACCAGTATCTCGTTAATAGTAAAACTTAGTATCGCAGTGAGAGTACCTATGTATACCACCGGCAACATTAGCCGTTTAAAGCTGCTTCCAGTCGCTCGCATGGCTATAATCTCACTCTCCGAGGATAATTTCTGGAAAGCTAAGAAAGCTGCAAATAAAACACTTACAGGTAGAGTTAGAGCAAGCATATGAGGAACCTCTAAACCTAGGATAACTAGACCTTTCGAGATTGAGGCACCAGAAACTGCAAGAAGTTTGAAAATTACTTTAAGTTTATCTATGCCAAGCCAGATACCAGTAATAATACTAGCGCCGCTGACAAATGGTAACCAAAATTCAGAGAATATGTGCTTATCCAAAATTTTTAATACCATTTTTAAAATTTTATATCAAATAGTATCGCTGCTGCACCTTATATATTCAGAATTAATTATTCGTTCCCCCCACACACACGCACGCAAACACAGAGCCGGTTCAGATACAGCGAACCGGTTTCTTTTTTGCTATATTATTTTTGTGTTTACTAAATTTACAAACTCTCAATTAGCCTTCTTTTTTGGGAGGTTACTCTATGGCGTTAATTTTTTTGCTCATGGTTTAGTTCGCATACCAAAGCTAAATAAATTTATGGAATGGATCTTGAATGAGTTTAAAGATACTATGATTCCTAAAGTGTTACTTGAGCCTTATGCTTTTCTGCTAGTTTTTCTAGAATTAGTGGTGGGTGTTTCTCTTGTCTTTGGGTTTAAAACTAGATTCTTCTTGATAATTTCTAATTTAATTTTAATCTCTCTGATTTTTGGGGCATGTATACAGGAAGCTTGGCCAAGAGTTGGAGTGCAAATGGTTTACGCTATTTTTAATTACCAATTGCTTAGGGACTATTCTAATCAAAATGACATTTTGAGTATTACAAAACGCTAAAGGTTTTAGTTAATTACCCGTAATAATTAAGCAAAAGTAAAAACTTTAAACCTTATAGTTTAACTATAGGGTTTGTGGTATGTTGAAAATATGAAAAATTATATTACAAAATTATTTACTTATGGTTTAGTACTTTGCTGTCCTCTATGTTTTGGCTTAATGCAGCCAGTGAAATCCCATGCCGGGCACGAACATTTGCCTAAAACAATCTCAGAGAAATCTGCTAAGAGAGGATTAAAATCAACTATGTCTAAATACCTCAACCTTAAATATGAAGTTCTTATTGATGGAGCGCATGAAGGGCATTTCTACATTAGAAAAATGAAAAAAAATAAAGAAGGTATGGCATTCAGAATGGAACAGACTTTCCATATGGCTGATGGAGATCTTGTTGACTCTAAGGTTAAAGCAAGTTATTTAAGTGATGATAAAACTCTTAAATATCATGTAGACGGTGAAGAAAATAATTATGAACTTTGGATTGATTTCCAGGACCTTGAAGGCGGTGAAAACCCTGGTGTGAGAATTACTTATTCAAAGGATGCTGAAAATAGAGAAATTACTGTTGAAGATATTATTGTGAAACAAGTTCTTGAATCAGATGACAAATCTGACGGTCACGGTGATGGTTCTCATGGAGATGATACAAACGGTGACGACTCTCATGGTGATGAAATGTCTGATGAAATGATGGAAATGAATTAATCTTCATTGCAGCTTTTCAGCTTCTTGAGTATAGGGCATTTGTCAGTTGACATTTTGCCACTACAGGATTGATTTAGTGAAGTGAGGTAGTTTCTAGTCGTTTCTAGTGATTTGATTTGTTCATCTATCTCCTGAATTTTCGAGTTGACTATCTCCTTCACATCTTTTCCTAGTGCTGCTTCTGAGCTTTTGAGATTTACTAAGACTTTAATTTCTTCCAAGCTAAAACCAAATTCTCTAGCGTTTTTTATAAAGTTAATGTGTTCAAAGTAATCGTCACTATAGTTTCTATAACCAGAGTCAGTTCTAGCAGGTTCTGGTAAAATTCCTAATTGCTCATAGTATCTAATAGTTTGAACACTCAAACCAGTTTCTTTAGATAATTTACCTATGCTTCTCTTCGCCATTTAAACTATTTAATATTAAGTAGTATATCAATTGTTTAGAATCATCCTACTAATCTTATTATTATTTCCTCTCAAAGCCATGGCTTGTGCCTGTGGCGGTCATTCGTTGTTTGGTGGAGTTGGTCTCGCTACACCTCTAATTACAGTTCCAGCTCATACTTTAGATCGTGGTCAATTTGCTTTGAGTACTGGAATTAACTATCAAAATTTCCACGAATTTGGTATCTCAGACTTTAGGAGGATTAATGCAAGAAGAGAGCACACTCATTCATTGTCGTCTCAGATGCAAGTCTTTATGAGCGCTGCTTATGGAGTCACGGACGATATAGATATAATTGTTACCTATCCTTTTAATGCAACATATGGTTTGCTCACTACTTTTCAGGGTATTACTATTGATGATGGTAACTCGATAGGTCTAGGTGACATGAATTTGATTACGAAGTATAGATTTTTAAATCTTGAAGAATCTGGTTTTTCTGCAGCTTTACTCGGTGGAATTAAATTCCCGACTGGTAGTACTTCTGAAACTAATGAATTTGGTTTTGCTTTAGGCGCTGATGACCAGCCAGGGACAGGGTCTTATGATCCTTTATTTGGACTTGCTGTGAGTAAAGTTTTTGATACTTTTAACCTCGATGCTAATGTTTTGTATTTATTATCTACAGAAGGTTTCCAGGATGTCATAGCTGGTGATGTTTTGAATTTTAATTTAGCCTTAAGTTATGCAATTAAAGAAGATGTCTGTGAGCTTGGTAATTGTCCATCTTATAGAGAAAAGTTCCACTCTTATCTTAGTAAACTGTTTCCGAGTAAAGTCCTAGGACAAGATTTGGCTTGGAGTTTATTTACTGAAATAAATGGTGCTTGGCAAGAAAAAACTGAATTTCAAGGAATCAAAGATGATTCACACGGTGGCATGATAATTAATTGGATGAATGGTTTGAAGCTTGCTATCAATGAAAGGTTCATTTGGGCTATGGGAGTGAGTTTTCCGATGATTCAAGATTTAAATGGAACTCAGCCTGATGCAGGAGTTGCACTTAGTAGTAATATTTCTGTAGTATTTTAATAATGAAAGTATGCATTCTACAGCATGTTAGTTTTGAAGGTCCAGCCATGATTCTTGACTGGATCAAAGAAAAAGGTTTTGAATTTGAAATTATAAAACTTTTTGAGGGGCAGGCTTTGCCTGCCATAGATAGCTTTGAAATGCTTGTCGTCATGGGTGGTCCTATGAGTGTTCATGGTGAAGCTGAATTCACTTGGCTTGGTGAGGAGAAAAGATTTATTAAGTCTGCAATTGATTCTCAGAAGAAGGTTTTGGGTATTTGTTTGGGGGCGCAGCTGATAGCGACTGTTTTGGGGACTAAGGTTGGCAAAGCTGAGAATAAGGAAATAGGTTGGTTTCCAGTAGAGTTGAGTCCTGTAGCTAAGCAAAACCAAGTATTTAGTGACATAGATGAAAACATAACTGTACTTCACTTTCATGGAGAAGGTTTTGCTATCCCCGATGCTGCAGAATTGATTTTCTCTAGTGAGGGACATCAAAATCAAGGCTTTACTTATGGTGATAATATACTTGCACTTCAGTTTCATTTTGAAATGAATGAAGCTACTTTGAAATCTATTCTAGAGAATACTAGTGATATAGCAGATAGTCGGTCTGGTGATAGATTTATCCAAAGTGAGAATGCTGTGCTTGCTGGTTTAAAGTATCAGGAGCTTTGTAAGAAAAATTTACACAAGATAATATCAAGGATGTTTATTGACTCCTATGTATGTAGAGAATAGAATTCGGGCGGTTATAGATTTACTGAGAGTGAAATAAAATAGAAGCATATTATATGTTAGATAGTAAAACCGTGGCTCCTAAGCCTATGTTTAATTCAAATTCCCCAGTAAATAAAACAGATAGAGATCTTGAACAAGGAGCTGAAACTGGGGCGAAATTGTTCGTAACTGTTTTGAAGGTTGGTATTCCAGGGCTAGAACAAGTAATACTACAAGAATTACAAAAGCCAAATAAGTTACCGAAGGATGAAATACCTGGATTAAGCGAAGTGTCTACGCATGCTTAACTAACTCTTCATCAACTCAGGTGAAATAGAGGCCTTATCTTCGTAGTTAACATTATTAATTACTCTAGATGAGTAGTTCCCGAATAGATAAGTCCAAATCCAATCGAAAAGAACAACTGCTCTATTTCTGAAACCTATTAACAGTAATAAGTGAACTAAACCCCATAGTATCCAGGCAGCAGAACCTTTCAGGTGAAGCATAGGTAATTCAGCTACAGCTGCGCGCTTACCAATGATAGCCATGGTTCCAAGATCATCATATTTGAATGGCTTTAAGTCTGATTTATCTTTACCAGCGCAAAGCTTCCTGAGGGCTCTACCCAAATAAATTCCTTGTTGTTTTGCAACTGAACCTAAACCTGGAAGTGGTCTTTCTTCTTGCATGAATTCAGCGGTATCACCTAAAACAAAAACTTTGTCGTCGTCATGAAGATTTAGATATTCATCTACTTGGATTTTGTTTCCTCTAGCAGGTTTATCTATATTGAGTAGTTTGACTGCACCAACACCGCGAACTCCAGCTGCCCAAATGATAGTATTAGCCTCTAAAGTACCTTCAGATGTCTCTACTACATTAGGTTTAATATCTTTAACCATAGTGTTTAGTTTTACCTGGATGCCTAATTTGTGAAGTGCTCTAAGTGAGTAGTCTGAGAGGTAAGTTGAGAATGGACCTAATGGTCTTTCACCGGCTTCAATTAAATGAACAGTGATGTCTTCAAAGTTAATAGCCTTCTCTTCTTGGGCAAATTGTTTCGCTATCTCAGAAATAATACCAGCCATCTCTACTCCAGTAGGACCGGCTCCAACGATGGCAAAGCTCAGCATTTTCTTTCTAGCTTCTTTATCATGAGTGATAAGAGAACTCTCTAATTGAGTTTGTATGTGGTTCTTTAATCTGAGTGCTCCACCTAGAGTTTTCAAAGTGAAAACATCTTTTTGCCAGTGATCGTTGCCGAAGAAATTATAAGTACTTCCTGTTGCGATTACTAAATAGTCATAATCGTATTCATTGAAGTCAGTGAACACTCTTTGTCCAGATCTATCTATATTCTGAACTTCTTCCATTCTTACTGTGATATTCTCACTCTCAGCAAAAACAAGTCTCAGAGGAATCGCGACATTCTCTGGCGAAAGAATTCCAGCTGCTACCTGGTAAAGTAATGGTTGAAATAAATGATGATTTTGTTTGTCTATAAGTAGCACATCAACATCATGATTCGCGAGTTTTCTAGCGGCAAAAATACCACCAAAGCCACCACCAATAATAATTACTCTTTTTCTATGAGACATTATATTTGCAATCTTAACTCTTTAGAATGAGAATTGTTTAAAAACAATAAAATTTTAAGTATTATTCTAATAGCAATCCCAAATAAACTGGTTGACTTTCCCATGGGCTGTATCTTTTTTTCTCGCTAAGTAGATTAGTAATTTTTCGGTAGGCTCTATTTCATTCAATTCATAAAGTTTACAAGTGCGTAATTCTTTTTTGATTTCGAAATGAGGTAGCCTACCCCAGCCCATACCATTTAGAATTAATTCTTTTTTACTCTGTAAGTCAGAGACAAACCATTTACTATTTTTGGAATAGAGTCCAGCTGTTGCTCCATGAGCAAGGCTGCTTTTGAGAACGATTTGGGGGTATTGTTTTAACTTCTCTAGACTTTTCTTTTTTGTGTTGAGAAAGGGATGCTCGCTTGCTATTAATAATGGCATTTCAGTTCTAAAAACTTTTTTGTATTCAAGTTCTTTACCATTGGTTTTGGTTTCAACAAAAGCAATATCGGACTTGTTTTCAAGTAGTAATTGTTCGCCACTTAAAACTTCTCTTTCAAGAAACATGTGGGTTTTGGGGAATTTTTTATTGGTAATTTTAATAAGTTCACTTAACTTGTTTATTGGAAACATAATTGAGGAGCTGATTTTAATATGAGACTCTATATTTTCACCAAGCAGCTTTACAAACTCACCTAGCTTGTCTTGTAGTATACAAATCTCTTCAGCTTTTTCTACAAGCATCTTAGCTTTGCTGGTTAACTGAGCTTTATAAGTATTTTTCTCAATTAAATCAAAACCAACTTTGTTTTCAAGGTTTTTGATACTTCGACTAAGACCTGATTTGGCGATGAAAAGGCTGTCAGCAGCTGCACTGATACTACCTTCATCTTCTACTGCTTTCAATATTTCTAACTGCTCAATATCTAGAACCATAGCTATATTTTAGCAACTTGTTCACTTTTTGGAACAAGTCGTGTCTAAACTCGTAACAATTATGTGAACGAGTTTGGGTATTATAGAAATATAGCGAAATGCACAACGTAAGATTTTAAATAAGGAGCAAAGAAATGAATAGAAGACAAATTATAAAAATAGCTTTAGGTTTGGTTTTAGCGAACTCAACACTACCAAGTTTTGCAATTAGTACTTTAAATGTTTTAGAGAGTCAAAGTCAAATCACTTGGTCTGGATCTAAAGGAATTAAGGCACTTGGAACTCATACTGGAACTGTTGCTGTAAAAGATGGCAAGGTTGTAATTAATGATGCAGGTGAAATCACTAAAGCTGAAATTGAGATTGATATGAGTCAAATAGATAACCATGATCTTAGTGGTGAATGGAAAGATAAACTACTTACTCACCTAAAATCTCCAGATTTCTTTGATACTGCAAAGCACGCATCAGCGGAGTTTAAGTCTAAGAAAGTAATGAAGCTTGCAAATAACAAATATAAGTTAATCGGTGACATGACTATCAAAGGTATTAAAAGAGAGGCGGCGATTATAGGTGAATACTCTGCTGATAAAGATCATAATTTCAAAGGAACTATGAGTTTCGATAGAACGGACTTTAATATTAAATTTGGATCAGGACAGTTTTTTACTAATCTTGGCGATAAAATGATTCATGATGAGGTTAAGCTCGCATTTGATATTAAAGCTCAGTAAGATAGGTTTAGATAATGATTGAGTTGTTTATGGCGTATAAGTTCAAGGCTGAGGACGACGAAACGTAGAAATTATAGTCATAGGCAACTCTTAAAAGGTAAGAAAATGGGAACACTCATAGACGGAAAATGGCAAGTAGATCATGTGAATTCATCAATGAAGAATGGTGAATTTAAAAGACAAAATTCAGTATTTAGAAATAGTATCGAGAATAAAGAAGGTGCAAAGCATCCAGCAGTAAAGGATAGGTATCATTTATATGTTTCTTATGCTTGCCCTTGGGCTCATAGAACTCTTATAGTAAGAGCGCTTAAAGGTTTAGAAGATATTATTCCAGTATCTATTGTAAGTCCGAGAATGATGGAAAATGGTTGGAGCTTTATCGATAAGTATCCTGATATGATCGCTGATTCAGTTAACTCTGCTAACTTTATTCGTGATCTTTATATCAAAGCAGATCCTAATGTGAACGGCAAAGCAACTGTACCAGTACTCTGGGATAAACTCCTCAAGACTATTGTAAGTAATGAGTCTTCTGAGATTATTCGTTTTCTGAATTCTGAGTTTAATGAACTTACTGGTAATGAATTAGATTTATATCCAGATAACTTGGCGGCTGAGATTGATGATCTTAATGAATATATTTATCCAAATATCAATAATGGTGTTTATCGCTCAGGCTTTGCGACTACTCAAGAAGCCTATGAGAAAGCAGTTCGAGAACTGTTCTCAGCTTTAGATAAAATCGATGCAAGATTAGAGGGTAAAGAATTTTTAGTCGGAGACCAGTTGACAGAAGCTGATATAAGATTGTTCACGACTTTAGTTCGTTTTGATTTGGTTTACTATAGTCACTTTAAATGTAATTTGAAGATGTTGAAGGAGTATACTAATCTTCAAAGATACACTAAGGCTTTACATAATCATGAATTAATAAAGCCTACTGTGAATTTTGATCATATTAAAACTCATTACTATTACAGCCAAAGATCTATCAACCCTACTGGAGTAGTGCCTTTAGGTCCGGGCTTGAGTTCTAGGAATTGCTAAATGTTACTGAGTTATTTAACTAAAACTTTCAAGGAGTTTTTTATGAATACTAAAAATCAAAACATCGCAAAAATAATCAGAGCCTCGGATAGAGGCTCAACTAAAATCTCATGGTTGAATAGCTTGCATACTTTTTCTTTTGCAGATTACTATGATCCTGATAATAAAGGCTTCAAAAATTTAAGAGTTCTGAATGATGATTTCGTGGCAGCAGAGTCTGGCTTTGATTTACACCCTCATTTCAATATGGAGATTTTAACCTATGTACTTGAAGGTGAGCTGAGTCATTTCGATACGCTTGGTAATTCAGGAACTATTAAGGCTGGTGAATTTCAACTAATCTCAGGTGGTGAAGGTCTTATGCATAGTGAGCATAATAGAACTAAGTCTATGACTAGATTCTTGCAGATATGGATTAAGCCTAATGCCCGTGGTGGTGAACCTGGTTATCAGCAATCTTCAGTAGCTGATTTGGAAGTTGACAGTTTAGGATTACTGTCTGTAAGCTCGGCTATGACCCCATATTTGAATTTAAAATCTGATGTTGAGGTGAAGTTAGGGAAATTTGATGAAGCTAACAATATTGATTTAGCTGAATATGGTAAGAGAGCAGCTTATATTCATCTAATTTCTGGTAATCTCGCATTGAAGTTCTCTGGAGATTCTGAAGAGGTGAGCTTGTTGCTTAATGAAGCTGATGGTATTGCTTTGTATGATATTAGTGAACTTAGTTTGAGTAATAGTAAAGGTGTAGAGTATTTGTTGTTTTTGCTTTAATCCTCATAGTTAATATGTATTGTATATTAATTATTTCTAATTATTGATTAAAAACATCGAAATAGGAGACTGAGAAAACACTAAATGTGGAATTAATATAGTCTAGGGTAAATAATCTAGTTTATTTAGTCCTAGATTTTATTGGATGGATACACACGCATTACTACATGCAATAGGTTGGACTCTCTTTGCAGCTGGGATAGCTCAATATGTGGCTTGGAAATTAAATGTTCCTTCCATTATATTTTTGATTATTGCTGGGGTGATATTAGGGCCAATTTCTGGGCTGATTGATATATCTCTAGTTTTTGGTGATGCTTTAACGGTAATTATTGAACTTACTGTTGTAATACTTCTTTTCGAAGGTGGCTTAAACCTGAAGTTTAAAGAACTCAAAGGCGCATCATTTGGTGTCAAGCGGCTTATTTCACTTGGCGTCTTTATGAATGCGGTGATTTGCTCATACTGCGCTCACAAAATTGGTGGTTTGAGCTGGGAAATCAGTTGGATTATAGCTTCGATACTAGTTGTAACTGGACCTACTGCGATTATCCCTGTACTTAGGCAGATCAATATCGATCCAAAAATCAAGAAATATTTGAAATGGGAAGCAATTATTAATGACCCTATAGGTGTATTGATGACTATGATTAGTTATCAGTACCTAGTTTACGCTGAAGGTGGCTCTTCTTGGTTACTTATTATATGGTCGATATTTAAAGCTGTTGCTTTCTCGATCCTAGTAACTGCGATTATTGGTAGCTTTATCAAATACGTTTTCGATAAAACTCAATATCCTGATTTCTTGAAAATCCCTACTGTATTATCTTTGATATTGTTAATCTTTATTGTTTCTAGAGAAGTCCAAGAAGGCTCGGGCTTACTTGCTGTAACCTTCCTCGGGATTTATTTCACTAATAATGAAATGTTAGTTTTCTCAGAGTTGCGAAAATTCAAAGAATCTATCAGTGTTTTTACTGTTTCGGTACTTTTTATTCTGCTTTCAGCGAATATGGATTTCAAAATCATTCAAGCACTCAATTTTAGGCACTTTTTGTTTATTGCTGCTGTAGTTTTCTTTGTGCGTATAGCTTCTACTTATTTATCAACTCTAAGAAGTGATATGAATTGGAGAGAAGCTCTTCTAGTAGGGTGGTTTGGACCTAGAGGAATTGTCGCTGCATCTATTGCCGGTATTATTGGCTTGAGGCTTGAACTAGTTGGTTTCGAGGAAGCGAAATATATTCTTCCTATAGTTTTCTTGGTTGTATTTGCAACTGTAATAATTCATGGGATTAGCTTTAAGTACGTTGCCCAATTATTGAAAATTTCAATTAAAGACGGTAAAGGACTCGTGATAGTTGGCTCATCTCGTTGGGCAACAGAGTTTGCTAAAACTTTAACTGCTCATGGTGTGAAAGTACTCATAATTGATTCAAATTGGTATAAACTGAAACGTCCTCGCCAGCAAGGAATTAAAGTTCATTATGGTGAAATAGTTTTAGATATTGAAACTGGACAACTAGATCTCAGTGATTACGGCTATCTTTTAACTGCTACTGATAATAACGCTTATAATGCATATGTCTGCGGCTCTTTGGGAGAGGACTTCGGTAAGAATAATATATTTCAGTTGCCTTTGATGGAAACTGAGAAGAGTAGAATTGAGCAATTACCTAAGAATTTTGGTGGTCAATTGTTGGCAGATAAAGAATTGTTTTATGAGAACATAAAACAGAGAATCTATTATGGTTGGGGCTTTAAGGCGACTCAGCTCTCTAAAAAATTTAAATTCGAGGATTTCAAAAATATCGGCGATAAATTTGGTGCAACTCACTTACTAACTATTCATAAGGACAAGTCTTTAGATTTTATAACAGATTTAAATAAAACTAAGCCAAAGGCTGACGATACTATCATTAGTTTTACCAATAAGGCTCTAGATAATGTTTATTGCAAAGAAAAGATTAGGCCTAATTCCACTAAAGAATTCAAAGATACGCTAAAGAACACTTAAATTTAACTTTTTCTTAATTTGGGCTGGGAAATTTTTATAAAAACTTTATAATATTCTTTGTGGAATCTTTTATAAGTCTTAAAGGAAAGATTGTAAAAGACGTCAGGTTCTCTAAGCTTAAAGCTTCAGCTGAGCGCAGTGATCCTGATGATGAATTCGTCGTCTTTCCACTTCAAGTTGATCTAAAACTTGATCAACAAAAGCATAAGTCTATCTACTATGTGTACTTTGATAAATCTACTAATGCTCTGAGAAATCTCAAAGCAGGTTCTGTGATAGAAGTTGAAGGTATACCCTTTCTCAAAACATTGAAGAATAGATGTTTACTATGTATTAAAGGTACAGGCTTTAAGTTTTTTATTTAGAATATATTTTTACTAGAATATCTTGTACTACTGAGTTCCATAAATCTCAGGGGCTAGGTTGTGCATAACAGGGTGATGTTCTTTACTTTCTTCATATGTTAACGCTACAGCTTGACCATCACTATTTAATTTATATAGTTGTAGCTTTCTATCACCGTTAGGGTCAGCTTCTTCTATTAGATAAGCATCCTCTCCTGCTTGATTAGTTAAAACTGCTTGGAAGCCAAATGGATTATCTGAGCCTTCATTCATTGCTGTTACGAATGGAGGTAGGCTATTTTGTAGGCTTTGCTTTATTTCTGATAGTGTTTTTTTGTCGCCATTTTCATTAGGTATTTTGATTTCTTCGTCACCTTGCCTAATTACCATTTCACTTCTTGTCATAATACCTGGGTTTGCTTGAGGGTTATTGCCGAGTCTGATAGCTTTATCAGTTGGCAGAGCTTTATCCACGAAATCAAAGGAATTATCTACGAATCCATCGATCAGTTCTTGTCCTAATAACTTGATATCACTATATGAGACGTCACCTCCAAATAGAATTTGTGTAGTATCAACTCCACTATTATCATTTAACAAATCACCTAAGGTTTCAAAATTGTTACCATTACTTGGATCGCCTAGTTTTAGACTATTATCTATTTTTTTATTAAGGTCTAAGTTTGCCAAGTCTATTTGACCTTGGGCTGTCGCTTCTTGATATTTTTGAGAAAACTCATTTTGTTTTTCTTGTAAATATTCTGGGTCGCCTAGTTTGGATTGGTCTATTTCCATTTCAGGAACTAATGCCTTCCAAAGTCGTGGATCATTTTGTTTTTGAACTATATTAGCCTGGTTTATAAGTACCTGACCTGTTTGTTTATTTGATTCAATAGTTTTGTTTCTCAGTTCTTCATTATTAGTCTCTTGAGTTTCTACTTGATCACCTTTATCTGGCACTCTATTGGGATCAACAAAACCCCTGGTTGCTAATAAGTTTGGAGGTGGGCTATTTGTTTTAGGGTTGGAACCTGGTTTTCCTTTTCTAGGTAGATGTTCACTTAGGTTGCTGAGTTCTTGATCTGGTGGTGTCTGCGCTCCTTGCCCATTAATCCATTGATCATCTTTGAAAATAGCATTATGCCTAGCATTACCTAAAGTCTGTCTCAACACCATAGCTTCTTGTTTATCTAGACCTAGCCTTTCAGCAAGTATCTTATCTTCGCTATAATCTATTGTTCTCAACTCATTAAAGCTTAAAAACTCGTCTTTCCCTTTTTCTTCACGAGTTGCAACTTCAGTTATATAATTCTGAAGCTCTTGCTGCTGCTCTTCGTCGAGTTGTATATTCCTTGATTCTAGGGCTGCACTTGCCTGCCCCATAAAACCAGCTATTGATATCCCATTTTCCATACATTTAATTAAACTCTAAAAGCTTTAAGTTTAAGTTAAGATCACTCAGTTTTCATTTATAATATATGTTTAGATGAGAACACTTAACATCGTAGCTGGTCTTTGTTCTATTCTTACTACCTTTATGGTAGGTGTACCTATTGTTAGAAACTATCTAGAGAAAGACAAGATTAAACTTGAGGTGAATTTGGTTGGAGTTGAGAAAGCACTTGGTTCAACCTTGTATCACTATTCGGTCAATCTCACTAATAATTATTCTTATAGCGGTCAATATGGTCTTGAAATGTGCAGTATGGATGATACTTTGACTTGTAATTTTACTGACTTACTCAGACATATACGATCTAAGGAGAAATCCTTAAAGAATAGAGTTTTGGAATACTGGAAAAAGAAAACTTGTGACGATCAAGGTTGCTTCTACTTAGCTAATTTATCCTCGAAGGAAACTAATAATTGGGAGTTGACTTTGCCAGAGAAACTTACCAAAAGGTTATTTTTTAAAGTTAGAAAAAAATGGGTTATGAGACACCAGTTGTTGAGATCTCAAATACTGAATCTCAGATTTTCTTCCTTGATATGAGCCTACATCGGGATGATAGGAAGCCAGTTTATGTAGAGGAATAATATTATCAAGTCCAGCCTCAGAATTAGACTTATCTTCAAGAGATTTTTT
>JAKVAO010000045.1 GCA_022447685.1 Candidatus Caenarcanales bacterium
TTTTATGCTTGACATTTGTCTTTTCTCCTTTTTTTATTTTAAGGAATTTACACAATTTATTTTACACTCTCGAAATTAAAGAAATTTTATCAATCATATTAAGTGCTCTTGCTTCCTCTGTTGGCTTTGTCTTGGGATATTACTTTAAAGAACAATCTTCATAATACTTTTATTGAGCTTACAGCGATTCGTAAAAATTCTTTTAACTAAAGAAAATACAACTATTCAACAAGCACCTACATAAGGAAAAAAGGATTATTTGATCTGTCGAAATTAATTAAGCTTGCACGGGGAAAAATTGAAGTTGATTCTGAACTTGATGGCTCTTCAACTTTTACCGTTTCTTTGCCTGTGATTGATACTTAATTAAGCAGCTACAGTATTTTCTATTGTACCCTGCTCATAAGACTCAGCAATTTTATACATTTCTTTCATCTTTTCTGGGAAGGCTTGTTCAAGTTCATCTATATATTTACCCCAAATCTTTCTGTCTTTGTCGATACGTCTGAGAGTCTCTTTAGCAGAGAAGCCTGGGCTATTGATAATATTCTTTAGTTGACTTTTGCAGGCATCCAGCGCTTTAGCTTTCTCTTCTTCACTAATAGCCTGGTCGTAATCCTTCATAAATATATATAATTTAAGTGCTAGTGCTTCACCATAGCCAGGGACTACGATTAAGGCTTTCTCTATATATCTTAGGCACTGCTCTCTAGAGAAATTTTCACCATAGCTGAGGTAATCATGAGTATAAGCTAAAGCTCCATTAACCCAAGTTGGTCCTTTGAAGGTATAGTCTGATTCATGTTCTGTAAGTAGTCTGTCGATGTCATTGGTTTTGAAGTTTAGATAGTAGATGTAAACTAATTCATCAACTATTTGTGGAATCAAAGTGAATCTGTCACTGGTTTTTATAACTTTGTCGAGTAACTCCTCTAGCTTCTGTGATTGCATTTCACTAAAAGTTTTATCCATATAGTTTGTATTATTTTCTTTTAGAGCTTTGAACTCAGTGAGATGGAAAACTTGTTCCTTTTCGGCAACGAAGCTTTCTTCTACATCCTTAAGCTTTTTGTTTAATTTTTCTGTAAGCTCTTCCATGACATCTATCTGGATTTTGCTTCTGACATTAGTCAGAGCTTGATTGAATGCAAAACCAATAATCGCAAGTATTATAGTTGCTGAAAATCCAACTAAGAGTTCAATATTGCCAAGTTTATTTTCAAGTTTGGCGTCAATAATATTTACAGCTTTGCTGCTGATAATATTTTCGAAGTCTTTATTTGGAATTCTAATATAGTTTTTCTCATCCAGGTTCTTGAGCTGTTCTTTTAAACTTTTGATCTCTGTTTTCAGTTCAAGGTTCTGAGATTGCAGTTTACTTAAGTCTGAATCTGCTTTCAGGGTAAGACTTAGAGATAAACTTAGTGAAATAGTGATAAATAAACTGAGTATGAGTCTCTTCATACTTATATTTTACCCCAGCACTGCATAAGAATTAAACATTTGCCAGCGTCTGAAATTCTAATTCTGCGGCGTAAGATATCTGAAGCGGGAGTTTTTTTAATCTTACGAAATAGTTTTAGGTAAAGAGAGTAAGCTAGATAGACTCCGAAGCGTGAACCTGTAGGTAATTTCTGTATACCATCTAAAGCGTCATCAAAGTCTTTAGCTATATCTGCTTCGATTTCTTGTTTTTTAGCTTCACTAAAAATCTCTTTACCTTTGGTTTCTAGTTCTTCTTTACTTAGATTCTGGAAACTAATTTCTGGGAAATATGTTCTTCCCATTCCTTCGAAGTCAGCTTTGAGATCACGTAAGAAATTTACTTTTTGGAAAGCAGCTCCAAGACTGCAAGCAGGTGATTTTAGACTCAGGTAAAGCTCGTTATCCCCTTCACAGAAAACCCTTAGACACATTAAACCTACTACTTCAGCTGAACCATAAATATATTCTCTATAACCCTTATCATCATAGTCTTTACGCTCAAGATCCATTGCCATGCTCTTAAGGAAAGCGTTTATCAGCTCGTCTTCGATATTGTATTTGTTTACTACCCATTGAAAGCTGTTGAGTATTGGGTTTAAGCTGATCTTGTCTTGGATAGCTTGGAAAGTAGCTGATTTGAATTCTTCTAGAAGTTTCTTCTTATCGTGTTCATGAAAAGTATCTACAATTTCATCAGCGAAGCGTACGAAACCATAGATAGCATAAATTCCTTCGTGAAATTTCTTATCAAGAACATTGATCCCAAGCGAGAAAGAACTACTATAAGCATTGGTTGTAAGTTTGCTACAGTCTAGGCAAGTTTTATGAAAAAGTTCAAGATTAGTGGACACAGAGAGCTTCCTTAGCGGCTTCTTTAGCTACTATCTTACCAGAGATAATCGATGGTGGTATTCCTGGACCTGGAACTGTGAGTTGACCTGTAAAGTAAAGGTTTCTGAGTTTTTTACTTTTGATACTTGGTTTTAGTATTGCTGTCTGATCTAGTGTATTAGCGAGTCCATAGGCATTACCTTTAAACGCATTGTAGTCCTGTATGAAGTCAGAGTGGGCGTAAGTTCTTTTGTAGATGATATTATCTCTGATTTTCTGACTTGTTAATTTTTCAATTCTATTGAGAACTATATCGAAATATCTTTCTCTAATTGAATCATTATCGTTTGCAAGTCCTGTAGCCACTGGAATGAGTATGAAAAGATTCTCTTGTCCTGGAGGGGCTACCGTAGAATCAGTCTTAGATGGATTGCAAACATAGAAAAGAGGTTTGCTTGGCCATTGCGGGCTTTCATAGATCTCTTCAGCGTGTTCATCTAAGGATTCGTCGAAGAAGAGATTGTGGTGTAATAGACCGTCGATTTTTTTGTTGACTCCTAGATAATAGAGTAAACATGATGGCGCCATGGTTCTAGAATCCCAATATTCTTCGTTGTAATTTTTAGCATCTTCAGCTAGAAGTTCTCTATCTACGTGAGCGTAGTCAGCACCAGCTATAATCAAATCAGCGTAATGTTCTTGGTCATTGACCGTGACGCTGTCTGCATAATCACCACTACTATTAATTTTGGTAACAGGTGATGAAGAGTGCATCTCAACTCCAAATTCTTCACAGATCTGTACGAAAGCTTTGATGATTTCGTGCATGCCACCCTCTGGATACCAAGTACCAAGAGCCATATCAGCGTGGTTCATCATGCTATAAAGTGCAGGAGTGTTTTCTGCAGTAGCTCCAAGGAAAAGAATAGGAAATTCTATTATGCTTTTCAGGAATGGGTGTTTAAAGTATTTATCAGTGTAAGATCTAAAGGAATTGAAGAGATCCATTTTGAATAGTCCATTAATAACTTCCCAATCCACAAATTCAAGTGGGCTTAAGCTTGGTTTAGGAACCATTCTATTCATACCTATGTCATAGCGATATTCAGCTGCTGCTAAGAATTCTTTTAGTTTTTCGCCTGCTCCCTCTTCGTAGGATTCAAAAAGTTTGTAGATATCTTCAAGCTTACTCGGTAAATTGATTTGATCTTTATCACTGAAGAAAACTTTGTATGAAGGGTCTAAACGTTTTAGATTGTAAAAATCACTAGTGGTTTTACCGAAGTCGCCATAGAATTTCTCGAATACTTCAGGCATCCAATACCAGCTTGGCCCCATGTCGAATTTGAAACCATCTTCTTCAAATACCCTTGCTCTGCCTCCGAATTGTGAGTTTTTTTCAAAGACTTTAACTCTAAAGCCTTGCTTTGCAAGATAAGCTGCTGCACTTAAACCAGAAAAACCTGAGCCAATAACTATAGCGGATTTGGACATTACAGCTATAATCATAACTAATGAGGTTATTCTTTTTAGCCATTTTCTTGTTTTTATTTACATATATTTCTTCATTTCAGGAAGGATTAAAGGCTGCTGACTCGATACTAGTAGCTGAAGAGCAGGGTGAATTTAGTATTGAAGAGCCTGAATTTAGGTATTACGAGTTGGTTCAGGAGAGATTTAAGCCAGAGCAGGATGAATATTATCTCGATAGTGTTTTTTCTTCAGGGGGAGTTGTTTTTGCAAGAATTTCTAGAGCGAGAGGAGCCAGGGCTGATGAATTACATAAATACGCTGCAAGTTACAAAGTAGGAGACTATATTGATCCAGAATACAGAATTCATGAAATAAATATTAGAAAACGTACTGTCATTATCTTTGATGAATTTGATAAGAAATATTACCAACTAAAGATGAGCTACGGTAACGCTGTCTCACGTCTGACTCCTTATAAATTGAAAACCACAAATTAAATTATTCGTTGATAAATTCTTGTTTAAGTCTTATAAAGGCATTCTTGATTTTATATTTACCTAGAACTTTTCCACGAGATGATATCGACAGATAGTAATTTCCAGGTTGAACTCTATTGCTAAAAAAGAAAGTAGCACCAGTTAAATCTCTTTCTATTTCTTGGAAATTTTCATTGTATAAAATTGCAGTTAATCTTTGTCCTCTTTTGATTCTTTTCTTAGACTTACCTGTATTATTTACTAAGGTTCCTTGATCAGGGACTGTGATACGAAAGACATCGATATCACCGATATAATTTAGCTCAGCAGTTATTTCTTTTCTGGATATTCTCTTAGAGTTTTCTCCAAGTACTATAGATCTGCCTTTGAAATTATCGAGCTGATCTCCATCTTGATCAGAAATAAGATCATTATGGGTAACTTTTAATTCATAATCTAAATTTGAATTTTTCTCTCCTTGAAGAGAAATGATATATGTTGCTTGAGCTAGATTTTTATCTATGCTAATGTCTGATTTACTCTCTTTCATTGTAATTAGGTTGAGGGCAGGGTCGTAGAGACTAAGTTTGAATTTTTGATTACTGCTAGCTTTTAGTTCAATTTTGATAGGGCCGCTATTACTGTTTTCAAGTTTGAAGAAATCAGTATCTCCTGGGTAATTAATTTTTCCGAGATTACTGTGTTCTGAATTAGCTTGGCTCAAGTTAATCAAAAAACCAGGATCAATTTTATTATCAAAATCATCCGTTCTAGTATTGCTTTCGATTAGGTCTAATTCTAAATCATAGAAGCTTTTACTGAGGCTAGGGCTTGTAAGTTTAATAAAGTAAATTCCAGCTGCTGGAACTTCATAGACCAATCTTGCGTTAAAGTCTTCAGCATTGGATAAATCAAAACTAATTAAATTGTTGTTTTCGTCGAGTAAGTCAATTCTAGAATCTGCTTGATTAGAAGTGCGAATATCGATGTAAGCTTTTCTGGGTACTGAGATTTTGTAATAATCGATATCAGACCCACCAGCAAAGCTTTCAGAGTAGAAAAAGCTATTATTAAGACTAAAGTCAAAAGCAACTGGCATTGAAGATCTGAATTTACCAGGTTGATCATCTGCGGCAGGGGCAGCTAGACTAGCATTTGCTTTAAATAGCAGCAAACAAGCAAGTAAAAAAAATGAATACTTAAGTATTTTAGCTCGCACTTCAATAAACCTCTTCAGGCCTCTCCTGACATAATATTAGGATATTTCGGTTAAGTAATAATTAAGGTATATAAATTTTACGGTAATAGTGAAGAAACAGAGGCTGCACTTGTTCCCTGGAAGCCTAAACCAACCATGTTACCAAGTAATGAACCAGCATAAGTAGCTGTAGTAGTGATAGGTAATGGTGATGGGTGATAGTAGAAGCCTGTGTCTTGTACTACTGAGTTTTTACCACCGTTAGTGGTATCTAAAGTTGCAAAGAATTCGTCTAAGGCTTTGCTTTTCTTGTCAGTGATATTTGCAAGCTCATTTTCGACTCTGTTAGCAGTAGAGTTTAATATAGCTTCCATTCTTACCAGGTTATCTGACATAGCTTGCATATTTGAAACAGTATCTAAATCTGCAAGACCTGTGATTTCACCAAGAGATCCAATATTTTCAGAGATACTTATTTTGTCGAGTGAGCTAAGAGAGAATGCTCCTAGTGAGCCTGCTGTAACTGAATCAGTTCTTAAATTCAAACCAGTTTCTGAAACTTCGATACCTGAAAGGAAATCATACTCAAGTCCTTTTCCTTGCCCTCCATTGAAATTACGATCACTTCCAAATAACCTATTACCTATTAATGTAGAAGATGTAAAGCCACCGGCTTTAAAGACCAAATCTCCACTATTGAAGTCAAATACATAAGTAGCTCCAGTATCAGTTCCGAAGTCGTCATCTCCACTCGCTCCAATAATTGCGTAGTTTCCAGTCAATTTAACGGGTCCACCAAATCTATCCCAGCCATCTAAGCTTCCCGCTGGTGGTGTAAATTCTCTTTCAAGAACTGCACCTGTTGTATCTAAGTTACTAATATCATATAGATAAGCTTTACCTTCATAGGATGCTGGTGCAAGTGCCCCCTGAGTAGTCCTACCAGGTGCTCCAACTAGCATTTTATCTCCAAAAATTGATATCCCGTTACCAAATAATTGGCCTTGTGTAGCAAGGTCAGGTGATTCAATAATGGCATATATATTACCCGTATCTCTGTCTATGATTTCAATTTGACCCCTGTTATCATTAAAATTAGCGTTACCGTTTATAATTTTTTCATCTGTGATTTGAAATGTAAAACCTATTTCACTAGTGCTACTAGTATGAGTTTTTATATAATTACCATTCCGATCAAACTCTAGCAATTCACCGATATTAGTATTCCTAGCTCTGGGAAGGAAGACAAAGGCGCTATTTCCTTGTAATTGCACTTTTGATCCAAAATTACTTGGACTATTATTTGTTCTAGCATTTGGTGACCATGCATCTGGATGAGTAAATTCCGCTAATTGATTACCATTACTGATATCGTATAAAAAAGCTCTTCCTGTGAAATCTTGATCCTCAGCTCTTGCACTTACGTCATTATCAGATCTAGTACCTATAATGATTTTATTATCTTGGATATCTAAGTCTACTCCGAATCTTTCATTGGTAACTCCAGTGAGAGGTGAAGTAATTTCTCTGATTAAATCCCTGGTATCAGCATCGTAGATGTAAACACTTCCATTCACATCATTTAATCCCTCAGGGTCTTCATTATTATTTAACGGAGCTGTGGCTACTATATAATCATCATTTGCAAAGGCTATGCTAAAATAATCATCTATATCACCATTTGGTGCAATAAATTCATTGATTAAATCTGGGGCTTGTGCTGCTAAATTCCCTTGCCTAAAATTTATATCGAAGTAATCATTTTGTCCAAGACCTGTCTGCAATTTGACATCATAAGTCCCATCAAAAACTTTATTACCATTGAGGGTGGTAGTTTCCACAAGTTCATTAATTTCAGAAACGAGATCATTTATTACTACTTGTTGAGCGTCTAAGTCAGCACCGATTATACTGCCTGACTGAGCTTGAGTAACTATATCTTTGATCTGGTCTACATTACTTTTTATTGTCGCAAAATTGTCTTTGGCTATTTGCAAGTCGTCATTAATAGTCTGAGCTGTAGATTCAATCTCTTGAAGCTGATCAACAGTATTTCTCATCTCAGTATTTCTAACTTTAGATGATACTGTAGCTCTATCTCCATCTCTTAGAATCTCAAGCCCGTTCGTTATAGAACTAGCAGACATCTTACTATTGACTCCATAACCTAAATAGAGGGCAGAAGTTACGCCAGGAGCATAACCTACAGGAGTTCTAACCTGGTATTGAAAACCTAAAACTGAGGATAGTAAAGACATCTCCTTTCCCCCTTTTATATATTATTTTACCCTAAATAAGCTAGTCTATAACCATTAGAAGCCTTTATTTTCTTCGCTTCTTTTATTCTTGGATTTCTATATAAGGCAATGGTACATATAGTTTCTTACCTGTTCTGTAGAAAGCATTAATGCGTGGATCACCCTTTCTGCTGCCGATAAATCTGGTGGAAGGAAGATTTGGATTAGTTAATACTTCTTCTAGATAGGGTTCTATTTTCATAGCAGTTGTATACTGTTTCTCTGCTAATTCTTGCTTTTCGCCTCTATTGAGTATGGCGCTAATCAGTAACCAGTAGGCATCTTTTCCTGAATATTTTAGTGCTGTAGCTATAGATTCTTTGGCTTCATCTAAATGCATGTTAGCAAGCTGGGCAGAAGCTAGAAACCCATGAAAATATGGCACGCTTGGGGCAAGTTCTGTAGCTTTTTTGAAGTTAACCTCACTATTTATTGTGTCATCATTAATTCTGGCTGCACCTCTTACCAGATAGTAGAGCGGATGCTTAGAATCCCAGTATATAGCTTGATCTATCATGTTTTTATCATAGTAGTAATGTCCAATGCAGCTTGGTACGAAGCTCCAAAGCATTATTGCTATTAGAGCTAAACTAGAAATATATGAAAATGGTTTTTTAATCTTACTAAAGAGTTGTTCTAGATTTGCTTTTGATTTGCTATTTGAGTCTTGATCTGATTCTGCTGGCTTTTCAAATAATATCGGTAGAATAATCAAGCCCATAAGCGTCATTTGGTTAAAGGCATGAAGTGGTGAATCTGCTAGGCAGATTACTAGTAAGGGAATTAGAGCTTGGCGCTCTTTATGATAAATCGCGATAAAAAGGCTAAGGCATAGTATTAGACCTATAATCCCAAGTTCAAAACCGTAGTGAGCAATGAGATTATGTCCATGATTGACTTGTTGGTTTGCGTGCGCACCGAATACATCACCTAAGTATCTATATACCGGGAAATCCAAAGTATAAGTTCCAAAACCATGTCCAGTGAAGGGCTTTGCTAGAAAGCCTTTTAAGGCGCCATACCAGATAAGTAATCTTGGTTCTAGTGAGGTATTGAAGAAGTGTTTCCAAGATTCTAGGAAAAAGAATGAGGAAAGAAAAGCTAGGAAACCTAGTAGATAAAGAAGTTTTGATTTTTTGTAGCTAGCAAGGTTACTTATAGCAGCAAGGACTGTGGTTTTTTTGTTTAGGAAGATTAGAATAAAAGGACTTATGAAGTTGATAATAGTATTTTCAAGTTTGGGATTTTTGAAATAGATTGCAAGCATCACTGGTAGCCACAGTAATAGACTTCCAGGCTCTGAATAAGTATATTTCATGAAGTTTGCAATAATTAAAGCGATAAAAACTATTAACAACCTTGTTGCTCTAGCTGCTCTACTGAGTTTCAGCCAGCTTCTGGAGCTACCAAAGATAAAGCAAGAACTTGCGATTAGAATATATTCTAAGCTTAGTCTGCTCTCTGAAGCTGTGAAATAAGTTAAGGCTAGTAGTATCCAAAATATATAATACTTAGATAATTTAAAGGCTTGGCTTAAAGCAAAAAGGCAGCTAAGGCTATGTAAAGTCCAAGTGCTCATGGCTATTGGTGAACCCACCACAAAAAGTATTACCAGTATAAATAAAGCTGCCATAAAACAAAAACCCTGCTAACAATTTAGCAGGGTTTTTGGAGTGTGTGTTGTGGAGGCGTATGCCTATAGAGAATTTTCAGTTTCGTCCGTATTTTCTGGAGTTTCTGTGTCATCATCTGGAGTTTCAGGTGTTTCTGTATCATCTACACCATTACCGTCGTCCATATTGATGAATTGTATCGTGAATCTACCTCTTCCTAAACGTCTTCTTGATCCACTAAGACCAGCGATGCCAGTCATGTTACCTTTTAATCTAACTATATTAGGTTTTTTCTTAGATCTGACAGCTCTTACACCGCTTGTCGTGAATCTAAGAGAGCTGGATACATCTATGACGCTTGCAACACTGCCTAGGCTATTAACACTGTTCACAGAACCTGATTTTTTCTTCTTTCTTCTTTTCTTCTTAGAAGGTTTATTTTCTACAGGACCTTCAAAAGAACCAGAAATAGAGTTTACAGAGTTTAATTTAGCGCGAAGTGGTTTCTTGCCCAATTCAGTATTGAAAAGATCAGCTACAACGCTTGAAATTACAGGTGGTAAAGTGAATGTATATTTTGCTTCTTCAGAAGTATCTTCTTCAAGTTCAACAGCTATTGGTGCTTCATCTGAATCAAATGAACCTTCTAAAGTCACTCTTTTTGCTGGCTTAAGACCATCTCTACCAGCAAAAAATTCTTCAAAAAATTCTTCAACGGAACTTCCTAGATTTCTTCCAGGTGCAGTAAATAAGGTGAATTTTCCTTCTGCATCAATTGCTTTTGCAGCAAAACCAGTTCCACTGAGCAATGAAAATGATAACAAAGAGAGTAAAGTAAATTTTTTGAGTTTCTTGAGCATAAGTTTCTTCCTAACAAAACTAATGTTCCCGGTTCTAGATTTTTTTATCCAGATTTTATGATTTGTTTCTTAAATAAATTTCATACAAGGACTAGCTGAAAAATAATGTTTTCAAGCTGATCAGCGAGTCCTTAAGGCTTAGCTGGTACTTTGTACTCACTGGACTCTGTGCTCAGAACTGCTCCTGTGTCTGCACTAGACACAAAATGTGTATATCTAGCTATCCAACCTTTCTTGATTTTAGGTTCAAAAGGTAATTTGGCATCAAGCCTCTTATGAATTTCTTCATCACTGAGTTCAACATTGATTTTTTGAGCAGGAATATCTATATCAATGATATCGCCGTCTTGAATTGCGCCAATAGGACCACCTGAAGCTGCTTCTGGCGAGATGTGTCCAATGCATGCACCACGAGTCGCACCACTAAAGCGTCCGTCAGTGATTAAAGCTACTTTTCCACCTAAACCTGCACCCATAATTGCACTAGTAGGGGCCAGCATCTCAGGCATTCCTGGTCCACCTTTAGGACCTTCATAGATAATGACTACAACATCGCCTTCTTTGATATCACCTTTATAGATAGCAGCTAGGCAATCATCTTGTGAAGTGAAAACTCTTGCTGGACCTTTGTGAGTGAGCATCTCAGGAACAACACCAGCAGATTTAACAACGCCGCCGTTTGGTGCGATATTACCAAATAATGCAACTAAACCACCAGTCTCAGAGTAAGGATTATCGATTCTGCGGATAATCTTGTCATTCTTGGTTTCTGCACCAGCTATATTCTCTCCTAAGCTCTGAAGAGTAACTGTAGATCTGTCTAAATTTAGTAAACCGTCACGTTTAGCAAGCTCAGCTAATATAGCTGAAACACCACCAGCTTCATTGACATCAGCCATATGTATATCAGGTGCACTAGGGCTTACTTTGCAGATATAAGGTGTGCGCTCTGCGATCATATTTAGTCTCTCTACTGGGTATTCGAAGCCTGCTTCTTTAGCTATAGCGAGTGTATGTAAAATCGTATTAGTTGAACCACCCATAGCTACGTCTAGAGTGAATGCATTGTCGATACTTTCCATAGTGATAATGTCTCTAGGTTTTAGGTCAGCTTCTAGGATTTTCAAGATTTGTCTAGCTGCTTTCTTTCCTAGAACTTCTCTACCACTATCAGTTGCAAGTATAGAACCATTACCTGGAAGAGCCATACCTATAGCTTCTAGTAAACAATTCATGCTGTTAGCGGTGAACATACCAGAGCAGCTTCCACATGTAGGACAAGCATTGTCTTCGATTTCCTTTAGGCGTTCTTCATCGATATCACCTTTGGAGTATGCACCAATAGCTTCGAAGGCTGAAACTAAATCTACTTTGGTACCGTCACTCAAAGTACCAGCTTCCATAGGTCCACCAGAAATAAATATAGTAGGAATGTTTACACGCGCAGCTCCAAGCATCATTCCTGGAACGATTTTGTCACAGTTCATGATACATACCAGCGCATCCAATCTGTGTGCCTCGGCTACAGTTTCTAGTGAATCAGCGATAAGTTCTCTAGATGGTAGGCTGTAACGCATACCTATGTGTCCCATAGCAATACCATCGTCAACACCTATGGTATTAAACTCAAAAGGTACTCCACCAGCTGCTCTTACTTCTTCTTTGATAGCTTTTCCGAAAGCTTGTAAGTGAACGTGACCAGGGATTAGGTCGATGTAACTGTTACATATACCGATAAATGGTTTTTTGAAGTCTTCATCTGATTTAATAACTCCAGTTGCTTTAAGTAAGCTTCTATGTGGAGTTTTATCAAAACCTTTTTTAATTAAATCGCTACGCATTTTATTTATTTTACTATAAGAGGGGCTTATCTCTAATTAGTCTTGTTAATAAAGATTATTAGTCTTTACGATACCAAGTTCTAGCTATTCTTGTTAAACTTTAATTGGATTATTTTAATCCAAGTGTGTGTCCAAATGAAGAGTGAAGTAACTGGTTTAGGAAATAGAGCAGAGGCTTATATGCAGTCTGCTAAGGAGCAAGTTGCTGCTGGTATACAAAGGCATAATCAAGCTGTTGATAAGTATATCGTCAAGCCTCTAAAAACTCAGCCAGTTAAATTAATTACCAATGCTGCTTTATTATCGACATTACACCCATCTTTACAGGCACCCACAGTACTTGCTGATCAAGTTCCAAGCCAAGTTCAGGTGCCTCAGGGTCAAGCCGTTAAAACTGAAGTTGTGGAAAGTAAAACAGAGTCAGGATCTAGTGATTTCGTAACTATTGAGATAAATAATCAAGGAAGAAATTTTCTTGAAGATGTGATTTTTAAAGGACCTATGTCAATTAATGACTATGAGCAGCAGCATGCAGGCTCTCACGTCAAAATACCAGCTGGGATTATGCTTTCTCACCAAAATTTGATTTTTGATAATTATAGTCTCCACAACGAATTAGGTGATCAGCAGAACTGGGGTAAAGTACCATCTTTTACTATAGAGGCAATAGCTCATAAATTAAATGACTATGCGAATAAGAATAGAGCATCTTATGAGTCTAAAGTGGAATTTCCTCTTGTAAGAATTCAATTTAAATTCGATGAGGATCATATCAAAAAAACTTTTTATTTATAACCTAAAACCACTTAAACCAAGATCAAGAAGGATATTCTTAACCGAAATATAAATCTTATTCTATATATACTTAAGAGAAGAGACAATTAAGGATAAAGTTTATGTCTGGCTCAAATCCAATTGCTCTAGGTGTTAATTCTGGTAATTACACTACTGCTGTTACTCTTAAGGGGGTAGCGATAGTTGATTTTGCAAGAAATCAGCAAGGTAGTGAATTCAGTAAATTAGATTTATCTGCTGATAAGATGAATCAGGTGGTTAGCTATCTTAATAACAGGGATGATGACACTAGAGGCGTAGCTTCTGGTGACATTGCTGGGGTTTCAAGATTTAATAGAGATTTTGCGAAAATTGTTGGACTTGACCCAGAGAAAGATGCTGATCAGCTTGATAGTATTAGATCTGAGTTGATCAGGGCAAACAATGTTGATAACTTTGTTAACAGAAATGACTTAGATGAAGGTATTTTAACAGCTTATAAATTTAATAATGAAGCTGGTATTTTTTCAGACACTATTAGTAATGAATGGCTGGCTAATCCTGGTCAGAGTGAGTTTGTTTCTGTTAAGGAGGATAGGGTAGCAAGTAATTCTCAAGACTTAGTAGCATCAATTCCTGACAATCATCTTCATACAGGAGGACTTGTTACTGAAGAGCGCATACGTGATGGTTTAACTAATAACTTCGCAGAAGGGGGTTTCCTTGCTTGGGCTAATAAGGTAACAGGAGGCGATAATAAGGTAACTACTCAAGTTCTTGCAAAAAGAATTCTTGATACTCAATCACATTTAGTACAACCTGATAGACCGAAAGTCATCGAGTACGATGAAGGAATTCAAGAAAAAATAGAAAGCCTGCCAGAGCAAGTTCAATCTGCATCAAAGATAATGGTTGATTCTCAAAATAAAGTAATTATTGACACTACGATTAATGAGATTGAAGCTCAGACTACTAGGTTTAATGAAGGTTTTCCTGTAACCTTCCTTGTCGATGAAAACAATAAAATAGTTACTGATGAATTCGGTAAAGCTATTGTTAGCACAAATTATATTGACTCTCAAGAATATAATCCTGAAAGACTTCAGGATTATATGGAGCTGAATCCTGGATCTAAAGCTGTAACTTTTAGAAGAGCTCAGACGAAAAGGCCAAAATATATTGGAGATGAAATGATGAAATTCGATAAAGAAACTTATACAATAACAAATTCATCTCTTAATGGAGAAGATAATGCTGTGATTCCAGATGGGGATAAATTAAGTTTCAGATTGGAAAATCTTGGGGCGCGATTTGTTGAGAACCTTGAAGATCCTAATAACCCTTTAGTTGAAGAAGGAACTAGTGAGATTTATAGTGTTAATTATAGAGAGAGAAAAGAATCTTAATCATCGTTTTCTTCAGCCTTAACCATTTCTAGGAATAGCTCTTCAAGCTGATCTTCATCAACAAGTGAAGGTGCGGCTGTAAGTGGACACCATGCTGACTGGTTTTTAGGGAATGCGATTACATCTCTAATACTTTCAGTGTTAGAAAGAAGCATAATGAATCTATCCAAACCTAGTGCAATACCACCGTGTGGAGGTGCACCTAATTCTAAAGCCTCTAATAAGAACCCAAATCTTTCTTTAGCCGTTGCGTCATCAATACCAAGTGCTTTGAAGATTCTTTCCTGAACATCTTTACGATGAACTCTGATAGAACCACCACCTAGTTCAATACCATTGAAAACTATGTCATAGGCATATGTTTTAACATTAGCAGGATCTTTTTCTAAGTTATCTAAATCTTCAGAGCATGGAAGTGTGAATGGGTGATGGTTTGCTTTAAAACGCTTTGATTTCTCATCGTATTCAAACATCGGGAAATCTACTACCCAAACAAGTTTTCTATCTTTAGGATCGATTAAACCTTCTTTTTTAGCTAGATGAATTCTAAGTTTCCCTAAAACGTGGTGAACAATTTTAGCTTTATCAGCTACGAAGAGAAGTGCATCACCAGCTTCTACAGAAGCTTTAGTTTTCATTTCTTCCATTTGTTCATCAGTAAAGAACTTCGCTATAGGTGAACTGATTTCAATTTCGCCTTCGCCTTTATCTTTAAAAGCTATCCAGGCAAGACCTTTAGCTCCCATTTCTTTGCTGCAAGCAAGATCTTTTAAATCATCGAAATCTTTACGGCTAAGTTTTGCTCCGCCTTTAAAGTTAATGGCTTTAACCAAACCACCACTTTGAGCTACTCCAGCAAAAGCTTTGAACTCTGAACCTGCCATAAGTTCAGTAAGGTCTACTAATTCCATTTCGAATCTTAAATCAGGTGCGTCAGAACCGTATTTGTTAATAGCATCTGCGTAAGTCATTCTTGCAAAAGGGGTTTCAACTTCAACTCCAACAGCAGCAAAAGCAGCTTGAATCATACCTTCACTAGTTGCAATAACATCTTCTTGAGTTACAAAGCTCATCTCAACATCGATTTGGGTAAATTCTGGCTGCCTGTCTGCTCTTAAATCTTCATCTCTAAAGCATTTTGCGATTTGGTAGTATCTGTTAACACCACTCATCATTAGTAATTGTTTGTAGATTTGAGGTGACTGAGGTAAAGCGTAGAAAGAGTTAGGGTGAACTCTACTCGGCACTAAATAGTCTCTAGCTCCTTCTGGAGTGGATTTAGAAAGGATAGGAGTTTCAATTTCAAGGAAATCTGTCTCAGCTAGATAGTTACGGATAGCGTGAACTACTTTATGTCTATTTTCTAAATGCTTCCTTTTAGAGTTTTGTCTTAATTCTAAGTATCTATATTTAAGTCTTAAATCTTCATTTACTTCGTCAACTTTATCGAGTGGGAAAGGTAAAACTTTAGATTCATTGAGAATTTCTACTTCGGTAGGGTAAATTTCGATAGCGCCAGACTTGAGTGAAGTGTTTTCTGAACCTTCTGGTCTAACTGTGATGGTACCTTTGATCGCGATAACGTATTCAGGTCTGATCTTTTGGAAAACTTCGTGGACTTCAGGGTTTCTATCAGGGTCAGCTACTAACTGAATTTGACCTTTATGGTCTCTAAGTTCTAGGAAAACAATTCCTCCTAAATCTCTTCTTGTGTCAACCCAACCAGCTAAAACTACTTCTTGGTTGACGTTAGCTTCAACTAAGGAACCACATAAATGTGTTCTTTTTAATCTGAAGTTTTGAGATTGGGGTTGACCTTGATTGTTAGGTTCTGCTTCTTTATTTAAAGTTTCCACGAATAATACTTTATCATGTTTGGCGCTTAAATTTTGGTTTATGGGTATTAACGAGATTTATGGGGATTTTATGGTTCATTTACGAATAGGATACCTTCTTTAAATACAGCAATGCTTCTTTTATCCTCTGGATCATGTGGATTTTCTTTTACACACAAACCTAGATTTATACTTTCATCACTGTTCAAATCCTTACAAGGGTAAATCATGGATTTAGGATTTTTTCCTGAGAGTATATCACTGATTTCCTTATCACTATCAGCTATGAATTGTCCTTCATGAATAACAGCGGAACTATATGTAGGTATTTTAGTTTGTGATAACCTATAACCTAAGCTTTCACATTTTGTTTCAGGGTATTCATTTAGAATATAATTTTTTTTATCTGTATGAGACATCCCTCCTATGTATACACAGCTTGTTTTTAAATCATTTACATGTTGAATTGCCTTTTGGGCGATACTTTTATCTGCTAAGCCCTGCCTTAAATATATTAGATGCTCCATCATTCTTATACTCCCAGCTTCTATTCTCTTTTTATTTTCATCATTTGAAGTATTAAGTTTATTATTTAAACCAGTAATTAAGTAAGACACTAATTGGTGTTCAAG
Organism: Candidatus Caenarcanales bacterium; assembly: GCA_022447685.1. Classification (GTDB taxonomy): domain Bacteria; phylum Cyanobacteriota; class Vampirovibrionia; order LMEP-6097; family LMEP-6097; genus DT-14. The sequence continues at coordinate 16,722 of JAKVAO010000045.1, forward strand.
TATTTCATCTGTGTGTATATCAATATACTTAACCTCCATGCCAGCTTTTTGGGCATTATCTTCGTAGCTTTTTAGTATGTCATGGTATGACTTTAGTTTTTCAGGGGTTCCTATTTTTAATAAAATTTCTCCCTGCTCTGAACCATAACTTAAAATCCTAGAACCTTCTTCTATAAATTGTCCTATCTCATCGTAAGTAAATTTGCCTTGTAGCATACTGTAAGCTTTATTCCTGAACCTCATTGCTGCAATATTAATATCTTCTCTATATTGCACAGGCTCATCAATACTTAATGTGTCTTTTAATCTTAGCTAGCTCTTAATTTAAGATCTAGGAAATTACATAAAATCTAAGAATATTTAAACCAAATTCTCAGCATACTCAATACCACTATTACAAGAGTCTATAAGCTCAGGACTAAACTTAATCACTTCAGCATATATTTTCATCAACTCATCTGGTAAATAATCATGACTAATATCATTACGAAGATCACGCATTGCTAAAGTAGATTCTGCAGATTTGATTAAGCCACGCTTTTCAGCACGATTGATTCTATCTATGATAGAGCCTTCATTAGTTAACTCTAAAGTATCTATTAATCTTAAAAATTTTTGGACAAATATATCACTGAGGCGTGCGAAGCGAGCAGTTAGTGTTTCAATGTCTTTTAAAGTTTCCCAGTTTATGTCGGTAATTTCTTCATATTTACTCAAATCCAAGTTTTTAACTTCATCATATGTTCTGATAAAGATCTGGTTTGCAGAGTTTAATTGCTCTGAAGTTTCTTTTAGCTGTGCTTTGAGTAGGTCTCTTTTTGTCATTTCTACAAAGGCATTGCCTCTAATTCAATCAATTTAATAAAACTTGAATTTTTTTCAGGGCTTTTGTAGATGATATCAATTTTTTGTTCACCGATTTTATTAAAAATCTGAGTTTTGATTTGAGATTTAATTATTCTTTCTGGTTCTTGTTGAACTTTTACCAGTAAGTCTATATCACCACCTTTCTTAGAGTCATCTGTGCGTGATCCATAAAGAAATATTTCTGCTTCTGGTATATATTCTAGGATGGAGTTTTTTATTACAGAAATATACTCTGGACTAAGGCGCATGGATTAATTATAATCTAGGCTGATAAATAATCCCATCTCGGAATTGACTTATAGGTCTATCGTCTTCTGGATATTCATTTACACATAGACCTAAACCATGTTTTACATCATTTGCATTTTTACATGGGAAAATCATAGTTCGAGAAGTCTTATTGCCTAGAATCTTGATGATCTCGTTTTGTCTATAATTTGCTCCCAAAGCTTCTCTTACAACTTCATAGGAATAACAAGCTTGTCCACTTTTAGATAATCTCATATAGAGACTGCTGCTGTGCTTCTCTGGGTAATTTTTGGTGTCGAAATAAATATATTGTGAGTGACTAAAATCACCGATAAAAATGCAACTGCTATTTGCCTTTTCCAAATACTGGACTACTTTGTTGTGCATAAACTTGCCAGCAAAACCATGTTTGAGATAGTTTATATGTTCGTGAATTTTATTCAATAAAAAATTAAAATGCGAAAGATTGATGCGACTTTCATTGTGTATATATTTAGCTTTGGTTTGATAAACTCCTTCTTGAAGAGCAAGTGCAAGATGCTGTTTAAATTGATCATCAACGCTTATATTGATAAATTTAACTTTTAAGCCTGCCTTTGTAGCAGCTACCTTGTAGTGCTTTAGTGCATCAATATAGTCATGATTATCATTTTCTTCTTCTAATAGTTCTTTTTCTAGGAGTGTTTTTTGACCAATTGCAATAAATTTTCTTATGACATCTTTCTCAAATTTATTTTTTATAATACTGTGAATTTCATCTATGAACTCATTGATAACTATCTGAGGCTCTCTATTTAGCTTATGGATTTTAGATATTGAACTTGCGTCATAGGGCTGTTCCAGTAGGAGATAATTCACACCATTATTCTTTAGAGTTTTAAAATCTTGTTCAGTGAAGATCGGCGTGGTTTTGGCTAACTGACCATCTCCTATCATAATGACGAAATTTTCACTAGGGTGTTTAGCTTTAATAGCTTTTACCATTGATCTTGTGGTCATTGCAGAATCTAAGATTTGCTCAGGGGTAATATATTCAGCTTTAGCTGAATTCACTTGATGCGAGCTGCCGTTCAAGATATGTTTAAATAAATTTTCTTTGAAGAGCTTGCCAACTAATTGAATTGGATTGTCATGGGATTCTTCGCTACTGTAAGTCTCTTCTTCTTTGACAGCCTCAAATATTGGTAAGGAAATATTTTTCCTACTCAAGTATATTTTCTCTTCCATAACTACATAATCTACTTTCTTGTTATTTCTTTGCACAGCTTAGGTTATGGGATGATTATATTTTTATTGCTTGAAATATTAAATTTTGTATGTGTTTACTTATAAGGGTCGTACTTTTAGCCATAAAGCATTAAATCTGCCCACTCGCATATTTATGTAAAATTGATGAAATCAAGCTCTGGTAAGCTAAACCTTCTCGTGCAGCTAACCTCTTTATGATATTTAAGTCTGATTGTGAGAGTCGAATATTGATTCTAGCGTCTTTAGTAAAATAAGCTTGAGAGGCTTTTTTAGCTATAGTGATCTCATTTTCGATATTTTTTGAGCTGACTAACTGATCATTTTCGTATGCTTCTAAAATTTCTTGTTCATATTCATCAAAGTTCATAATTATCTTCTCCAATATATTTCCTGGTTGCTTTTCTACTTGGGATAATGGTTTTGAGAAAGATTTGTTCTTGGTCAAATACTGCTGGTACTAGGTAAGCATAGTTATCAATATTTACAACAAAAATTTTTTGATTTGGATATTTATCTGGATTGTGATGCTCAAGAATATCTAATATCCCTTTATTACTAATGATAAATATTATTTCTTCAAAACTTATTCCTCTTTCATCTTGTAATTTCCTATTTTTTTCTGGACTGAAACTATAAAAATAGCTCATATATTAATATTTTACCCAAAATATGATTGTATTTGTAGTTTTGTTGTAACTTTGATGACAAATGGTTCACTTGTTTATTAATATTGGTGTTCCTAATTATTTTCTGCAGAGTCTCTATTTAGATGACTTTGATAAATATCCTGAACTATGTTTAACACTAGTGGCATTATGCCGCCAGAATTGTCACTACTTTGCTTTAATTCTAATTCAGCAAAAGGTTCAACACCAACTCTCCCTTGTTTATTATTGTATGGTAAGCATAGATTGGTTTCTGGTGTAAGAGTTATGCAGTAATCAAGCCCATCTGGTTTATCTATTAAATTATTACCATCAGCAGTAACTTGCTTTTCTTTTAGGTAGATAGGGAAAGCTTTGACGGAATCTGCATTAGTCCTATAAGAACCAACTATGTTAGAGCTTATATTATTACTATGCTGCTCACGAACAGGATCATCCCATTCTATTGCGCTAAGAGTGAAGTAGGAAGTTTCATTAGTATGAGGATTTGTTATTTGTATTGAAACAGGTGAATTTTCTATAAGTTTACTTAATTCGTTACGAACCTCTTCTACTGTCATTTTATCTTCTTTGCTAATACTATTATCGTTGTATGAAGTTGAGAAATCTTCATTAAATTTATAATCGAAAATAGATGGTAAAATTGTGTCTCCAATGAAAACTATTTCTGGATAATCATTGTTTCTAAGGCTATTCACAGCATTTTGTGCAGATTTTTCGATTTGTTCTTTAAGTAATTTTCCTAGAAGATTTTCTGTTTCTGTTTTGCCTGTTTCTGTGGTATCTGCTGTTGTGTTTTCTGTTGAAGGACTTGGTAGGGGTGCTGGTGGAGTGGGTTTAGGGTTATTTTCATCTTCAGCGTCTTTAGCAAAACTCTGATCTATAAGGTAGTTACTGAAGTTTATGAGATTATATACTGCTACCCCTTGCTGTTCATGATCTAGATTGTCTACGAACTGGTGAGAATGGATTAAGCGCATAGCAACAGCAGGCAAAGTCTCATTAATAAAAGTTTCTGCATTAATATTTTGGCTCTTTTGTATTTGCTCAGACATTTGATTGAAATTATAAGTATCCATATTAATATGTACTCTCTTCATTAGATAATCTACTAGGTCTTCGGCTTCTTCTTTATAGGGTTTACGGTCTGCGATGTAACTCGTGTAAGGGTAGCTATTTTTAAATTCTACGTTTGCTTTATTAATAATATTTTCTACATTAGTATTAGAAATATTATTAATGATTAAGCTGTTTAATTGCATTGCTGCCTGACCTTCTTGAGGATGCATATTAGATATAAGGTTAGAGTCAACTTCTCTAAGTTCTCTAATAGGTTTTTTTGGCATATTTATGAAGTTTAATTTTGTATTTTCAGGGTCTAGTTGGTTCTTACTGTAGATGAACTTCATAATGTCAGTTAAGTTATCAATTTCAGGGTTAATGTTTTTCCCCATTTCTAGAAAAGTTTCTCTAAACTTTACTGAGTCTACAGTTTCAATTCCATTTAGTTCTTGAAGATATATATTATGATCTTCAGGGTTATTTGATTTTTTTCTATTGAAAAGTTCTTGTTCTAGCTTATTTTCTGCTATGTAATTATATTGCTCTTTCAATATTTCTTGGTGATGTGATTCATTCAATTCTGCTAATGAGCTTACAATCAACTCATTTTTTTCATTACCAGCTTCTAAGCCTGAAGCTATATTTAGTTTAATTGCACTATTGAGAAGCTCTTCATTGATTGCTGCTATGCTTTCACTTTCTTGACCTTCCCCTGTCAGTCTTACTGAGCTTAAACCTGAATTACTATTAATTATAAGAAAATAATCTTGAAAATAGCCATTTCCTATTGATAGATCTTGAACTATTTGTGCACTGAAGCCTTTTCCAAGATCTAATCTTTCTGAGTAATCCAGTTTTTCATCCATGGAAGTTCGATTAAGATTATTATTATTGACTTGATCAATCATTGGTAACTACTCAGGTAAATTGAAAATTAGCAGCAAATATGTTTTGGCAAGCTAGAATAGCAGATTGTCCTAATCTTTTAGCAGTTTCAATCCAGGAGAGTATGACAGCATATCTTTGTGC
>JAKVAO010000046.1 GCA_022447685.1 Candidatus Caenarcanales bacterium
CATTCATTTCGAGGAATAAATAAAGCATTTTGCCATAACTCTTCAAGATTATAGAAGTCTCTTGCACTCTGTTCAATAATATGAACAATTACATCACCATAGTCAAGTAAATACCACTTGTCGCCATATTTCCCTTCTTTAAGCAGGGGTTCAACATGCTGGAAATCAGTCATTGACTCTTCAACATTTCTTGCGATGGCTTTTAGCTGAGCTGTACTTTCACCAGAACATATAACTATATAGTCAGACATATCAGAAACTCCCTGAATATCGAGTACTTCTGTATCTATAGCTTTTTTGTCTTCGCAGTATCTTGCAATGCGAAATGCAAGATCTTTAATATCTACTTCTTTGATGTTTTGGTTCAATTTACTACGTATAACTCCTTGATATTATTTAGCTTTTCGTAAAAGTCTATTTTAACAACAAGTCCTACAATATTTGGATCTTTTTTTACTTCGGTGACTTCCCCAATCGGATAATCTGATGGGTAGGGGCAGCTATCGTCATCTAAGCATAAGCCACTGGTCACTATTTTATCTTTAGCTTGAATCTTGGAATCAATTTTTATAAACTCTAGGCTCGCAGATTCTGGGTAAGCTCCAGAGATAACACCATACTCTCCAGTTCTAGATATTTTGGCTCCAATTTTGAAGTTATTGTCATAGATGAGTTGGACAATAGAATTGTGATCATTGACTTTTTCGATTTGGCCAATAATACCATTTAGGGTAAAAACACCTTTCCCCAGTTTTACTCCGTCTTTTGCACCTTTGGAAATAATGATTTGTTTATGCCAGCTATTAGGTGACCTCGCTATGATTTCAGCTCTTATAGAGGGGCTAACTAAAGCAGCTTGGTTGATTTCACCTTGTTCTAAAAATTTATGTCTTTTTACATATGATTTTAGTTTGATGTTTTCTAATTTGAGTTGTTTATTGTCCAGCTGTAATTCTTTTATTTTCTCAAGTGAATCTAAGTAACTGCTGACTTCTTCTTTCCCTTCAGAAATCTCAGAACCTAATTGGTAGGCAAACTTACCGCTTAAATTATAGAAAAATGAACTGATATTACTTAGAGGTTTAAAGAAAAACCAGGCTAAGAAAAAAATTAGCAAGATACTTAAAGCTAAGGATTTAAAATCTTTCAGGCTCATTTACTAAACTAGATTAACTTGAGTTGTTGTTAATTCTAAAACTCTTTTTAGAGATTTGTCGATAAGAACTTTTCCAGCTCCTAGAACAACACAAGAAAGAGGATCGTCTGCGATATGAACAGGAACTTCAGTCTCGTGAGCAATCATCTCATCTAAACCTTTAAGCAAAGCACCACCACCAGCTAAAACTATACCTCTATCATAGATATCAGCAGCAAGCTCTGGAGGAATTCTTTCAAGTGTTCTTTTCACAGATTCCACTATAGAAGTTAACGGCTCAATCATAGCCTCTCTAATTTCTGCTCTGTTTACTATAACTGTTCTAGGAAGACCATTAAGTAAGTTTAAACCTCTAACTTCTTGTTGATCTTCATCTGATTCTTCAGATACTTTGAAAGCTGAACCTAGTTTGATTTTGATGTTTTCTGCAGTAGTTTCACCAACAGATAGGTTATAAACTTTTTTCATGTAGTTAATGATAGAGATATTTAGCTCATCTCCAGCGATTCTAATACTCTCTGAGATTACGATTCCAGAAAGACTAGTTACTGCAACTTCAGTAGTACCACCACCGATATCAACTATCATGCTACCTATAGGATCAGCTACAGCAAGTCCAGCACCGATAGCAGCTGCCATAGGCTCATCTAATAAATAAACTTGTCCTGCTCCTGCATTCTCAGCAGCTTCGCGCACAGCTCTTCTCTCAACTTCAGTAATTCCACTTGGGATTCCGATTGCGATACGAGGCTTGGCGATAGGTTTGAAAAAGCCTTTACTAGTGTTCGCTTTCTCTAGGAAATATCTAAGCATAATTTCAGCGTAACCGAAGTCAGCGATAACACCGTCTCTAAGAGGTCTTACCGCTATTATATGGCTAGGTGTTTTACCGATCATGGCTTTTGCCTCTTCACCTACAGCAAGGACTTCAGAAGTTAAACTGTTTACCGCTACTACACTTGGTTCACGAAGAATAATTCCTTCTTCAGAGCAAACCAGAGTGTTTGCTGTACCTAGATCGATACCGATGTTTTTAGAAAGCTTGCCAAATAATCCCATATTATTGATATTTTAATAGATTATCGAGAAAAACGTGGTAAAAAATTAGCATAGGATATTTTTAATGTCATTAAAAACTGATTTGAATTCTGGGGATTTTGTGATTACAGCCGAGCTTAATCCAAAAAAAAGTTTTACTTGTGAAACATTAATAGAAAATGCAAAAAAATTAAAGGGCTTAGTTTCAGCGATAAATGTTACAGATAACTCCGGAGCTGGGGTTAAAATGACTCCTCTGGTTGCTTCTTACTTGATGCAGCAAGAGACTGGGATTGAAGCGATTTGGCAAATAACCTGTAGAGATAGAAATAGACTAGCACTTCAGTCAGACATACTTGGTGCTGCTGCTTTAGGTTTGAAAAATATTTTACCTCTTAGAGGTGATGACCCTAAGCAGGGTGATTATCCTGAGGTAACAGCGGCTTTTGATATTCTTACCGAGGATTTAATTAAGGCAATAAAATTATTAGAGTCCGGTAAAGATATGGCAGACAAGGACTTGAAGCCTTATAATCCATATGAGTTTTGTGTTGGGGCAGCGGCTCACCCAGGTATGCCAGACTTAGAGACCCAAAAAGAAACTATGCTTAGAAGAGTTGGACTAGGTACAGAGTTTTTCCAAACTCAGATTTGTTTTGATAATACTCAACTTAAAAATTTTAGAGATTCGATTAATGATGATTTAGCAGCGAAGACTTTGCTTGGTATTACTCCAATCAAGACTCTTAAGCAGGCTAATTTCATGAATAAGAATATTTGGGGGGTTGATGTGCCTCCAGAACTTTTGGCGAGCTTAGAAAACGCTATAGAGGGTTTAGATCCAAGTTCAGAGGAAGCTATGAAGCGTCAAAAGCAAGTTGGTCTAGAGAATGCTTCAGAAATTACTAAGCTTGTAAAAGAAATGGGCTTCAAGGGCATTCATTTGATGGCTATTGGTCAGGAAACTGTATTGGCTGAGATTTTAGACTATATCGTTCCTTAAATTTTCATTTATTATAGTTAATTGTTGAATTGCTGATGAATTTTTTTCATTTAGGCTTGTGCTGGTGGCTTGAGTCAGTTGAATAACTTCTTTTAAGAATTGGTCTAATCTCTCTTTTTGAAATTCTGTCCAACCGGGGGTATTATTTAACCGATTTTCAATAACTATATTCACAAGTTTATCTGGGTTAGTTTTGAATTGACGAGGAGTATATCCTTCTAAACTTTCAAATTCTGGAATGCGGAATATAATATTGAATCTTTCAGCTAATTCTTCATTAGTTGGCTTAAAGGGTTCTGGAAGAGTGGCTGCTGAGATTAATCCGCGAACTTCAATTCCACCTCTTCGTGCATTTTTTGCGTTATCAAGTATTTCTGCTAAATCTTTTGGATATAAACCTGATAATAATAAATCTTTTTTATTTTCATCCTCATTTAGATTTTGAATGTACTTTTTAATTGTGACAATCATGTTATTAAGTTTGCCGAGTTCTGATTGGTCTCCTGAAGAAGCTTCAATCATGTTTTTATCTTTAAAAGATTTAGGTGTTAGTGCATATGCCTTATTCAATCCATCAACATATTTACCGAAGGAACTTTTATCACTGATTACTGGAATTCCTGTATTTTGATTAATTACAGATAAGGTCTTTAGTCTTGTTACAGGCGATGGTAAATTACTTAATTCTTGTAAAGTAGTCATAAGTTGAGACTTTCTCACCTCATCTGATTCTATTAGGCTAGTTTCTTGTATCTCTCTGTTTGAAACATCTCCAGTATTTGACTTTACAGGTACTCTAAACCTAAGTTCTTTTTCACCTGGTGAATCTATATTTTCAACCCAAACAGGTTTAACTATCAATGAATTACTTGTAAGAGGATCACGCACAGTCTAAATAATATCAAGTGAGGGTTGTGGGTGTCTATACTTATATAAGCTTGTCTAAAGTAACTTAGCGCCAGCTTCTGCTAGTGAATTACAAGTCATAATTCCCATAGCATTGAGAATGATGAAAACCATTACTGATAAAGCAAGCACAGCTGTTTGCGATTTCTTACCAACTGTAATACCCCAAGTAATGCAGAAACTCCAAATACCATTCGCTAAGTGGTAAACACTAGAAACTATACCAATTATATAGAACCAGTAAATGCTGAAAGGATTTATTAAAGGGATTTGTGGAAGAAAATCTATGCTCTGAGTGCTTGCAAGGCTCTTTGCAATATAGTTATAGTCAAGCTCATGAACAGTTCTGAACTGGAAAATGTGATAAATAATATATACTAAAGCGATCATTCCTGTAGCTCTTTGAAGAATGTATCTCCAATTCTCAATGTAAGAATACTGGAAGTGATTAGGCTTAGCTGTTTTATAGATTATTACTCCGTAAATCGCATGGAAAGCTATTGGCAGGAAGAGCACAGCCCATTCAATCAATTCAACGAATGGCAAAGATCTTAGAAAGTTAATTATTAGATTATAATTCTCAGCACTGAAAATAGAGACACTGTTCGCGCTAAGGTGAAAAATTAAAAATAAGCCGATAGGCAATATTCCACTTAGAGAGTGGAGCCTGCGAAGTAAATAATTATTTTTTATGTCTTTAAGCATACATTCGATATTTTACAATAAATAAGCAAAATAGTTATTTATTCTAACCTTAATGATATATCTTTTATACCACTGGCTGATAGCTCACTAAGTATGTAAAATGCATCATCTTTACTAAAGTAGTGCCCACCTATTTGAATGCTGTAGTAATCTGCAATTTTAATGATTTTACTTTCTTGTTCGGTAATTTTTCTTAATCGTTTCCTAGCTATTTTAGCCTCTTCAATAGTTTCAAAACTACCTGTGCAAACAATGAGACTTTTATCTAAATAGTATGCTTTATTATCGTTTGGGACTTGGTTTTTAGCCTGAGAACTTACTTGCTTATTATTTTTGAAGCTGATATCTACTTTAAGTAGAGTGAATATTAGTAATACACTTACGATTATGATTAAGATTTTAATATTTAAGCTTTCATAAAAATTTTCTTTGACATCTCTTTCTTTGGATTGTTCGTGAAGACTTTTATAAGGTTTTTTAAAAAAGCTTTCTCTTTTTTTCTGTTGCTGTCTATGTTTTTTCTCTTTGGCTTTGAGTCTGAAGGCTTGGAGTTTATCATCAACTCTAGGTTTATCTTCAGTTGGTTCACTCTTTAGGTTGTTATTGCTGGGCTTTCGTTTATTAGCTTGCTGATTTTCTTCTATACTAGGTTTTTCTGTGAAAATAGTTTCCTCTTGAGCAGCAGCTTTGCTCGGGATAACTTTTGGTGTTTTAAATAATTCGGTTTTATTTCCAGTAAGGTCTAATGGCGATTTGTTTTTATTGGCAATATTATTGTTTAGAGACTCAGCCCTTTTTCTTAATTTTTTGATATCGTCTAAAAGTCCCATTACTACCTTTGAAAAATTGTCTTAACTTGGTACTATAAATATAACTAATATGCATAAATTAGCAAATCTTTTTTTAATTCTCTTCTTCTTTTTCACGGCAAACTTTGCTAGTGCAAGCAGTTTGGATTTGCTTTGTGGAGAGGATATAACTAAGCTGAAGGATTTAGTTGCAGAGCCTCAGGTTTATAAGAATAAAAAAATAAAAATTGTTGGAGATTTTTACTCTTTCACCTCACTATCTTTGGATTATCCTCGTGCTTTTCGTGATTCCAAAAAATACATTGGCTTAGTTCTAGCAAGGCCGGATCAGGCGCAGATTCCTCTGGTTGAGTTGAAGCTTGCGGCTAAACTTGAATTATTTAAAGACGAAAAGAAACCACTAATTATTGAGCATGGTGATCAGATTAAAATTGATGCCAAAGTTTATGAAGTTGCCTTGGGAGAACCTTGGCTTGAAGTGAGTTCAATAAAAATTATTAGAAAAAACAATGGATAAAATCATTGCAAGTTTAAAAGATTTAAGCGATGTGGATGCACTAGTTGTATTTGATGCAGAGAATGATTATCAAGTAGAACAAGAGTTTCACCGAGATTATATACAAGGTATAGATTTAGAGGCTTTTAAGCAAGTTAATTTAGATTTTTCTTTCAATGTTGATAAGCAAATAATGCTTACAGAGAAAGGCCTTGTTTTTCAATATTCTTACTTACAACATAAATTTTTTATTCTTGCTGCCTTCCGTGAAAGTACTGATATCTATTCATTACAGCTAAGACTTGATAAACTTTTTACTAGTACTTAGTAATTATTAGTACTAAGTAGGGAATAATAGGTATATATGTCTAAATCATTGAAACTAGTCTTAATAATATTTTTAGTCTCAGCAATCAGCAATCTTTCTGCTTTTGCTAATTACCGTGGTTCTGTAAGTTTTGTATCGCCTGGTACTCCTATGCAAGCAGTTGTTAATGAAGCATTGAGTTCTGAATTTACTAGAGTGGGAGAAATTATTACACTTGCTCTTTCAGCACCAGTTTATTCAGGTTCTACTGTTGCTATTCCAGCAGGAACTCTTGTTGAAGCAGAAGTTATTGAGGCAAAGCCGGCTGGAAGAGCGGGTCAGCCAGGAAGGTTAGACTTTAAATTGAGAGCTTTAGTTACTCCAGCTGGTTCTAGAATACCTATATCTGCTAGCTTGGATAAGAATAGATTTAGTCTTACAGCTGAAAATCATGCTCAAGTTAAACATTATGCTAAAGCAACAGTAGCTGGAGCTGCTGGTGGTGCTTTAAGTGGTTTAATCGGTGGTGCTATTAGTGGCGGAAGCGTTGGTAAAGGAGCGGCTCTAGGTACTGCTGTTGGCAGTGGCGTCGGTATACTTGGTGGAACTGTTAAAAGAGGAAAAGAACTAGTCATACCTAAAGGAACTCCAATTCCATTTGTTTTAGATCAAACTCTTAGAATTGGTAGTGGTGGAGCTAGCCCTAGTTATAGCGCACCTTCTTACCCAGAAGCTAATTTTGCTCCTCCTAGTGCAAATCCTGGTTTCGGCTTCCAGGGACAGCCACCGGCTCAACCTAATGCATTTGCTGATCCAACTAGGCCTTCTTATCCTTCTTCTGGAGCTTTCCAAGATCCAGGACAGATATACCAACAACAAAATCAAAATCCTTACTATTAAACTTTTTATGTAATGATCACTAGCTGCGTTATTTGAACTTGGCTTGAAGATGCGAAAGCTTGCTTTCATATCTGAGGCACGTGAGAAGCTTTATGCTTTAGCATCACGCCCACTCTTTAGGATCCTCGGCTAGTGTGGCTCGGTTGATTTTGCAGTTAATTTGAGTATCGACTTGTGGTTGTCAAACCATAACAAAGATGCGATCCATTAACAAAAAATGGACTGAGCCACACTAGCCGAGTTCCTGCTATTATTTATAGACGATGGTATCAGTAATATTAGAAGATGGTAGCTCTAAATTAGTGGAAGATGGTGCTTCTGGACTTGATCTTGCTAAGTCAATTTCGACCTCTCTTGCAAAAAAAGCAATTGCTCTTGAAGTTAATGGTGAGATTAAAGATTTATCTTGTCCTGTTTTGGATGGGGATAGAGTTAAAGTTATTAAAGTTGGTGACAAGAAAAGTTATGAAGTTTTAAGACATACTACCAGTCACGTTTTGGCTTCAGTTGTTCAGAAAATGTTTCCTCGAGCTAAAGTTGGTGTTGGTCCTGCAACTGAGAAAGGGTTTTTTTATGATTTTAAAATCGATGATCATAAAATCACTGATGATGAGTTATTAGAGATAGAAAAGCAGATGAAAAAATTTGCTTCTGGTGCTTACAAAATCGAAAGAGTTCAAATTGCTGACGTCAATGCTAAGTTAGATGAGTATAAAAACTCTGGTGAAATTTATAAAGCTGAATTATTAGAAGAATATAGAGATAGAGGACCTACTGAATATTACTTTACTGATAATAATGGTCAAAGATTATGGTCTGATTTATGTGCTGGACCTCATTTACCAAACACTAAATTCATCAAACATATTAAATTAACTAATGTCTCTGGTGCTTACTGGCGTGGTAAAGAAGAAAATGATCAAATGCAAAGAGTCTATGGAACTGTTTGGTGGGACCAGGAAGAGTTTGATCTATATTTCAAACAGTTAGCTGAAAGTGAGCAGCGTGATCATAGAAGACTTGCTAAAGTGCATGATTATTTTTCTACACATGAGCTTGCTGGAGCTGGTTTGGTTTTCTGGCACAGAAAGCTTGCAACTGTAAGACAGGAATTAGAGAAGTTCTGGACTAGAGAACACCGTAAAGCAGGTTATGAGTTTGTTGTAACTCCTCATATCGCTAAGTCTGAGCTTTGGGATATTTCCGGCCATAATTCTTTCTATAAGGATAATATGTATAACCTAAAGGTTGATGAGGATGAATATGTTCTCAAACCTATGAATTGTCCATTTCATGTTTTGATTTTCAAAAATAATAAACATAGTTATAGAGAGATGCCTGTAAGAATGGCGGAGATGGGAACTGTTTATAGAAATGAATCTAGTGGAGCTGTGCACGGTTTAGCTAGGGTTAGGGGCTTCACTCAGGATGATGCTCATATCTTCTGTACTCGTGATCAATTCAAATCTGAGATTCAAGGTGTTTATAAACTAATAGATAAGATTTATTCCGCTCTTGGTTTAAGTTTTGAGGTTGAAATATCTACTAAGCCTGAAAAAGCTATTGGTGACGATGAGTTATGGGAATTTGCTGAACAAGGTTTAATTGAATCTTTGAAAGAGTTGGATGTTAATTTTGAAATTAACCCAGCTGATGGTGCTTTCTATGGACCTAAGATTGATTTTAAACTCAAAGACGCTTTAGGAAGAGTCTGGCAGGGAGCTACTATTCAGTTAGACTTCAATTTACCTGAAAGATTCGATCTTAGTTATATCGATAGCGAGAGCAAGCCTCAAAGACCGGTTATGATTCATAGAGCGATTTTTGGTTCAATGGAAAGAATTACTATGGTTATGATCGAGCATTTTGCTGGAGCTTTTCCTGTCTGGTTATCACCGGATCAAGTAATGGTAATTCCTGTTACTGACAAACATAATGACTACGCGGTTAAGATTCGTGATTTCTTAATCGATAGTGATATTAGGGCTCAAGCTGATTTGGGCTCTGAGAGAATGAACTATAAGATTCGTGAAGCTCAGGAATCTCAGATTCCATACATGCTTATCGTTGGTGATAAAGAAATTGAGACTGATACAGTCAATGTTCGTTTCAGAAGAGCTAAAGAGCAAGAAGCTATGTCTGTTAAAGAATTTCTTGAAAAGATTCGTGAAGAAGTTCGTGAGAAGAAAATTTAGGTCTTATGTGCGTGAGCTGAACCCATGGAACTAAATAGTGAGCCGGTTCGGTTGAACTGAAGACTACCATCGTACCTGTTGTTATTATTCATGCTTTCACTTAGATCAAGCTTTCTTATTGCGCTGGTTTTGTCTTGTGAAATATTAAAAGTATCAGGCTTTTTATTCTCTATCTGAGCCCTCGTTTTCCTTAATGGAGGTGGCTTTTTCCCGGTATTATTATCACTAAGACTATTTTCACCTTTAGAGCCAGCTTCATCTACAGGTCTTAGAATTTGATTTTGAGTAGCGCTAGGGTTTATAGCTTGCTTTGGTTGACTTGCAAGCGTTTTATTAGTTTTTTCTTTATTTGCAAGTATATTTGCACCAATCTGGCTAACAAAACTGTCAGTCATTACTTACGTCCCCTTATAATGGATTATCCAAAATAAAGGTTAATAAGAGGTTAAGGCTTAAACTACATTAAAGCCTAAAACGATAGAAGAAACGATAAATACAGCAAAAGCAATCCAAGTTAAATTATCTAATTTCTGGTCTGCACTTGAGCTTAAGCCTTTGAATTGGCTTGCAGATCCTCCAATAGATCCCAAACCTTCAGATTTTGGCTCATGAGCTAGTATTAAAAAACCCGTAGCTAAGCCAGATAAAATTTGAATTATTGTAACAAATCCAAGCATAGGAATTAGAATGATAGCATATTTATGCTTTGCTTGTTTCTGGTATTAAAGCAGTTAAATCGTCTTTAGATTGTATACTTTTCACTGGAAATCTTCTATTTTGTTTTTTAACCAGACCATTTAAGACTTTAGACGGTCCAAGTTCAAGTATTTCCTGAATACCTTCTTCACTATTAATTAATTTTTCCACAGTTTTAGTCCACTGAACAGCGCCAGTCATTTGTTTTTTGAGTACTTCTTTAATCTCTTGAGCATAAGTATTAGCTTCTGCTGCATAATTCTGAATTACTGGTACTTTTGCGTCATTGAATTGGATTTGATCGATTAATTCAGAGAATTTTTCTGAAGCGTTGTCCATAAGAGGTGAATGGAATGCACCACCAACACTTAGAGGTATAACTTTTACTTTAAGTTCATTTTCACTTGCATAGTCGCTAATTTTTTGATTAGCTTCAGCTACAGCTTCGCTGCTACCTGTGATTACTATTTGTTCTGGTGAGTTGAAATTAGCTACAGATACTTTATCTATAGAATTAATCAAAACACTGAGTTTATCTTTCCCTAAGCCTAGAACCGCTGTCATAGCACCTTTCTCAGCTTTAGACATCAGGTCACCACGTTTAATGATTAGTTTGAAGGTATCTTCTAGTGAAATTACACCAGCTGCATAAAGTGCTGCAAATTCACCAAGACTATGTCCAGCAAAGTATTTAACATTGCTTAGTGTTTCTGGCGAATTTTCTTTTAGCAGTTCAAGTATCGAAATACTGGTCGCAATAATTGCTGGCTGAGTATAAGCTGTGTTCTGGAGTAGTTCTTCTGGTCCATTGAAGCAAGTCTCTGAGATGCTTTGTTTAGCGTTATCACCATGATAATCTAAGAATAATTTATCAACTGTGCTGAAAATCTTTCTAACTGTTTCATAGTTTTGGTGAAGGTCTTTAGACATACCGACGAATTGTGAACCTTGTCCTGGAAAAACGATTGCTTTAGTCATAGAAAGTATTATAGCAATGATATAGTATTAAAATGTCTGTAAAAGAGATGGATCTTCGTGGCACTGCATGCCCAATTAACTTTGTGAGAATCAAAATTGCCTTGGATGCTGCTCCAGAAGAAACTATCATAAAAGCAATTATTGACGATGGTGAGGCTTATGAAAGTGTCCCCCAGAGTATTAGAGAAGAAGGACATGAAATTATTTCGCTTGAATCCTATGAGGAAAGCTTTTGGTTGATTAATATTAAGAAGTCAGCTGGAACTGAGGCTAAAAGTTAATCTGAGACAGAAACACGGGCGCTTATTATGACTAAGTTTAAACTAGAAGTTTTAGCTGATAAATATAAAATAGTTTGTTTCCCAGTTGATTATAACTTGGATTTTGCTAAGCTTCTTTCTAATTCCAAAAAGGATTTTCTGAATATTAGCCAGAGTTCAGATGAATTATCCATTATCTGTAACGAAGAATTTCAGTTTGAGAGTTTTACAACTGATATTAATGTTGATATTTATAATGATAAGCTCAAAATTGAAGCTGGCTGGAAGGCTTTCAGGATATTGGGGACTTTAGATTTTGGGATGGTTGGCGTTTTATCGAGTATCTTAAATCTACTAGCGAAAAAGAATATAAGTATTTTAGCTGTTTCAACTTACAATACTGACTACATATTAGTTAAAGAAGAAAAGCTCAGAGAAGCAATTAATGCAATAGAAGATTCAAATATTGCTGAATTTACAGAATATCGTCAATATTAAGATCTTTCTCTGTTTTTATAGTTCTCTCTTCACTAGTACTGTTTTCTAAGAATTTAGGAAGTTTCTCACTTCTCTTCTGTTGCTCAACTTCTTCGTCGTTGGTTTTAATCAATGACTCCAATTCAAGTCTGCTCTCAACGGCTTTCGTCATATAACCTGTAATCATGGCACTGTAAAGAAGTTGGTGAATAGATTCTTTAGAGAAAGTAACAGAGGTATCAGCTAATTCTGAAGGTAAGTGACCTAAGATACCACCTACGCTAGTCTCAAAAAACTGCTTAGCATCAGGTGAAATCTCTTTAGCAAGCATTAATATATCTTCTTTATCACGGCTTCCAAAGAACTTATGAAAATCTAAGTCTTGATTTGACTCATCGATATTTTTATTGTTACCAAAAAAGAACATTTAATCTTGATGATAGCATAAACAGAGCTTAGGCAGCTATTTTACTTGCTGAAAGATTTACAATCTGTGAAAAGTCTTCTGCCTTCAGTGATGCACCACCAACAAGCGCGCCATCTATATCTGATTTGGACATTTGCTCTTCTATTGTTGCTGGTTTAACTGAACCACCATAAAGTATTCTTGCTGTATCAGCAAGCTCACTTGGCATAAGCATTTTCACTAAAGTTCTTATATTAGCTATAACTCTATTTGCTTCATCAGCATCACAAGTTTTACCTGTACCGATAGCCCAAATTGGCTCATAAGCGATACTGATTTGCCCAGCTGAGATTTTACTGAAATCTAATGATTCAAGTGCGTTTTTGATTTGAGTTTCTATCCATGAATCAGTTTTATTAGCTTCACGAGTCTCTAATGATTCACCACAACATAAAATTAATTTCATACCAGCATCTAGTACTTTCTGTGATTTGGCTTTGATAACTGCGTTATCTTCATTGAAAATTTCTCTTCTCTCTGAGTGACCAACTATAACTGAATCAATGGAAATCTCTTTAAGCATTGCTGTGTTGATTTCACCTGTGTAAGCACCACTCTCGTATTCACTAACATCTTGTGCTGCAACAGTTACTTTATCTAAACCTTCTTGCTTAAGTTCGCTTACAACTGTCTCTAAGCTAGTAAATGGAGCTGAAAGAACTATATCTACTTCAGTCTGACTTTCTTTAACTTTAGTAGCAAATTCAGCTACGAAACTTTTAGCTTCAGCTTTAGTTTTGTTTAGTTTCCAGTTCGCAATAATTAAAGGTTTTCTCATAAATTTATCCTGATTAAAGAGTTTATCAAAAATTTGACGAATATGTACAATGACATTAGTATTAAATTATATGAAATTTTCTTTATTTGACAGCAAAAAGAAAGTCGAGAAAACATCTTTAAATGGTGTTAGTGATTTTGAAATTATTTCCATGTGTCAGCTTGGCGACATGATAGCCTTCAAAGAATTGGTGAAAAGATACCAAAAAGTTGTTTTCGCATTTCTTTACCAATTAGCTCCAGAGTGGGAAGATCTTAATGACTTGTCTCAAGAAGTTTTCATTAGAGTTTTTAGAGGAATTCATTCTCTTAAGAGTCCTCACGCTTTCAAGTCTTGGATTAACCAAATTGTTGTAAACATCTTCTATGATGAGTTAAGAAAAAGACCAAAGCACAACAAAAATTTAAGTATCGATCAAGCATTTGAGCAAGATGACTTCAACACTGAAATTCAAAGAGAGATAGTTGATACTAGTTCAGTGCCAGAGCAAGTTTTTAGTAATACTGAGCTTAAGCAAGTTCTTCAAAACGCAATCAGTCAGCTTCCTGAGCAGTATAGAACTGTAATTGTTTTAAGGGAGCTTCAAGGGCTTCAATATGAAGAAATGGCAACTCTACTTAACTGTGCTATCGGCACAATCAAATCTAGATTATCAAGAGCAAGAGAGAAATTACAAGAAATCATCAAGCCTCAGCTAAGTGATGAAGCTTACTACGATGAAGACTACGGTATAGAAAACTACGCTTAGTTAGCTTTGGCTATGCTATTTTTGATAAGCTTTAAAATATGAGTGATTTTGAAAGTTACTTTGCATCGCTAGAAGAGAAGATAACTAAAAGCTCGCGTTTGCAGGTGATTAAAGACGCTAATGATGAAAATAATAGAACTTACAAAATCAATAGAGCTCTACTTATCTGGTTCAAGGCTCAGAGATTGTTTCCTTATCTAGTTTCTGGTGCAATAGTTATAGTTATTTTTGTCAGCACTTGGCTTTTTATGAAGCCTAATATTAATGCTTCTACTCATCACCACGAGTCTTTTGTGAACTTAGAGTATAGCTACGTAGATTTAATTAATGATGATTTTCCTTGGGATGAATTAGGCTTGGATTCGGAGAAAGAGGAGAAGATTCAATCTTTAGTTAGGCATTACCAAGTTAAGAAATTTAAGATCACAGAAGAGTTAGAGAACTATGAAGTTGCTAATAGTGATTATGAAGTTGAAATATCTTCTTTGAATTATGAGCTTAAGCAACTAGCAAGTGAGCTTTCTTTGAAGATAAGATTTTTGTTAGATGAAGATGAAACTCATAGATTCTTTAAATTGTGTTCTAGTTTGAAGTCATAGTTGAAAATATTAGCTTAGGGGTTTTTCATTGTATTAATTCAATTTCATAAGCACTAAAACATAGCTGTAGCTATTTTTACCTTTAGTACCTTTGGATAACAGCTTAGATGACTTATCTAAATATGCGAGCAGCTCATCAGTGCCAAGTTTCTTGGATTGATTCCTGAGTTTAATACCAATCTGATTATTACCAATATTTTCAAAATAAAAATTAGAGCCTTTGATATTTTCACTAGTTTTATCTGATTTCAAAGTGACTTCAGTCTGGTGAAAAGGAATTAGTAGTTTCTGGAGACTTTGGAATCTATCACTAGAATATATGCTTTCTGGAATATTCATCAATGATGCTGGTTGTAGGAATTCTTTGATCAGTAGTTCCTCTCTGTCTTTGAGTTTATTTTTCAGATAGAACATAGATACTATAAGCTCTGTATTCTTGCTAGGAATATCGACTTTCTCAATAAAACTCTTTGCTTGCAAAATGGAAGCTCCGTTACCTGTGATCTTTATCTGTTTAACAGCAAGTTCAGTCCTCAAATTAGGGAAGTTTTCCTGTATAAGTTTTTGTGCTTTAAGTGAGCTTATATACCTTAATTTAAGTACTTTAACGTCTTGTTGTTTATCTATACTCTCAATAAAATCTTTTGCAATTTCGATTTGTTCTTGGTTTGCGACTATGGTAAGTTCATTGTTACTTGGATTGACGAATGAATAAGGCTTAGGTAAGTCTTTGGATTGGCTTATTGTGATCTGTTTGAAGAGTTCTTCATTTAGTATCTCGGCTATGCTGGCAGGCGAGCTATGATGCGGGCTAAAGCTGTAGAATTCAACTTTCTTGAGGTCGTTTTCGTAAACTCTGAGTGTATTATTCTCGAAGAAACTTTTAAGTTTCGCGGTGATAACAATATCTTCAATCGCTTCTTCTATAGTACTTTTGTGAAGATTAATTGAGATTTTTCTGTCTATGTTTTTGGGGAAAATTAGGTTGAACTCGCCTATTTTAGAGATAGTTGTAAGTATTTCAGAGACTCTGGTTTCATAGAAACTTAGATTAACTTCTTTTTTGAGTTTGGGGTTTTCTTCTTTCTCAGGTCTAAGGAATTTAATATTGAAGAGTTCTTTAGATTCACTTGAAAATATTTTCTCTTTATTACTTGCTGTAGCCGAAAGCATAGTCCCAGATAATAAAGCCTGGCTAATAAAAAATATTTTTAATATGTTGCGTTTCTTCATTGCTGATGGCTATAAAGTCAAAACTAATATTAGTTTTATCTATATTGAGAAGTTTCTTCTTTAGATAGTATAAGGCAAGTTTTTTGATTTGTTTTTGTTTACCTAGATTTAGAGAATAAAGACTTTCTGAAATTCCATAGCTGCGATATTTGACTTCTATGAATACTAGATAATCTTCTTGAAATCTGACAGGGTCTATGGCAATTATATCGATCTCTCCTTTATTGGAATAATGCCAGTTTCTTTCTAAGATTTGATAGTTTTGGCTCTCTAGGTAAGCTATAGCTAGGCTTTCTTTATCGAAACCTATTTGTCTTTTGTTCATTTGACTAGTTTTAGCTTAGAGTTTTGTGTTTTTGCTTGGAGCTAGTGTTTTTACTGGGAATCTGGTGAGATAACTATGTTTTGTGGTGCTGTTTTAGTTGAATTTATTTCTGGGGCTTTACGTAATGTATCTTTGAGCTGTTCAGGGGGGATACTTAGGCTTTGAAGCTGACTTTCTGGAACAACATATAATTTTTCAATACACTCTTTTGTGGGATCCAAGACCTTATGAGCAAAATACTCACCTGCAATATCTGAAGCTACACTTCCAACACCATTCATAATAAGTCCCGCTGCTCCAGCAAGACCTATGGTACCAATTCTATTTAGGGTTTTATTTTCTCTTGTATATTTTTTTTCTATATTTTTGAGATTCTCATTAATCGCTTTAAAACTCTTTTGAAGACTTTTGACAGTCTCTTTACTCTTATTTTCTGTTATTTCCTGTGATGTTTCTTGGGAAGCTATAGTATTAAAATAATTGGCTATTTCCTTTTGAACTTGATTGATATATCCGGAAAGAAGCCCCAGTAGCTTGTGTTCTTTGGGGAATTCTGTTTTTATAGAAACTTTTTTATAATTTATTTTATTAGCTTCTTCTTTAGGATCTTTCGTTCTATGAGCTTCTACTGGAAATTGGCTTGTCTCGTTTTGTTTTGTGTCATTACTTGGTGGCTCAGGGTTAATTACAAGTTCCTGAGTTGAACTTTTTAATAGAGGATATAAAATCCTATCTCCTAATCTCTCAGGAATCCCGGGCAACACACTATTTACAACCATACTTAAAATAAACATGTTAAAGAAAAATAAGGCTCTTGTCAAGCAAATGTTAATTTTTTTTGAAAACTTAGAGTTTTTTAATCTTGTGGCTGCTGAATATGAGAAAAAATCAAGCTTTCAATCTTTATGCTTTACTATATATTGCATGGCATTAAATTTTTTATGGATTGTTTTTGGTGCAGCTCTAGGAGCTTCCTTAAGATATTTGTTTGTATTGTTTGTGCCGCTTCCAATATTATTAGTGAATTTAATAGGTTCTTTCCTGATAGGTATCTCTTTTGCTAAGTTAGACCCAAGCTTGCAAGCAAATTTGATTTTATTCTTTAATATCGGTTTTTTGGGTAGTCTAACAACTTTTAGTACTTTCAGTCTTGAGACTATGCAGATGCTTCTCGCTGGTGGTTTCTTAAAAGCTAGCTTCTATATAATTCTTTCAGTTTTTGTAAGTTTGCTATGCTGCTATATTGGTTATAGAATAGGTATTAGCTTATGAAATTTAGATTTATTTCTTATGGAATTAAATATTATGAAGCGCTTGGCAAAATAGCTCCAAAGCACGACTTTCTGTTTAATTTACGTGACTTGAATAACCCATTTTGGGTTCCTGAGCTTAAGGACAAGCATGGATTGGAGTCTGAAATCCATGAATATTTCGGCATGGATGATGCAATTCAGCTTAGGTTAGAAAAGATTTGTAGTTTGTGTAATGATTTTATTGAAGACGCTCTTAAAAACAGTTATAGATCAGATGTTGATGATATAACCTTTGCTTTTAGATGTACAGGTGGTAAACACAGATCAGTATATTTTGCGCAGAGAATATTTGAAAAAATCCAAAAAATGTTCGAGAATAGGGATATTAACCCCGAAACAGGTAAAAAAATAGAATTTGAAGTTGAACATATCGACTTACCTCGCTATATTGGTGTTAATAGTTAAAAGAGAAATTAGTATTGGGTAATATGCTGCGAAAATATAGTTTCCCTGGCTTTAAGCGTTGGCTTATCTATACTATATTTGGTATTGGCGCTATTGTTTTCGGTGTTGCACTCATACTCAAAGCAAGACCAGTAACAGTTATCTATAATTTCATCTGGGATGTTTTATCTTTCATCGCTGATCACGTTCCTCCTACAGCAAGTGGCATCATAGCTATAAGCCTTGGATCTTTTCTCATGCTCTTTGCTTTGTTTAGGGCAAACAAACAATTATTCTCGATGCTTGCTCCTGACGAAAGCTCGATGCTAGAGACTATTGATAGATATCACATGCAAGGTAAAGGAATTAAGATCGTTGCCATTGGTGGTGGAACAGGCTTATCGAATATGCTCAGAGGTCTCAAAGGCTTCAGTAGTAATATTACAGCTGTGGTAACTGTTGCAGATGATGGCGGTTCTAGTGGTAAGCTGCGTGAGTCTTTGAATATAGTGCCGCCTGGTGATATGCGAAACTGCATAGCTGCTCTTGCGCACGATGATGAGGTTATTACCAAGCTTTTTCAGTATAGATTTGACAATGACGCTCCTGAGTCACTGAAGAATCATAGCTTTGGTAATTTATTTTTGACGGCTCTAGTTGAGCTTGGTGGTTCTAAGAATATGGCAGATGCAGTGAGCCATGCTTGTACTATTCTGAAAACACGTGGGAAAGTTTATCCAGTTAGTAATACACCAATGAAGATTACAGCTAGATTTGAGGATGGTTCGGTTGTTCATGGTGAATCGAATATTCCTAAAGGAACAGGGAAGATAGTGGAGATTTCATGTGAGGATACTAAGCCTGAGATTTTACCTGAAGTGCTAGAAGCTATTGCTGAAGCTGAGCTTATAATACTTGGTCCTGGAAGTCTCTATACCTCTATTATTCCTAATCTTCTAGTTCCTGGTTTGAGTGAGGCTATAGTTGAATCAGATGCTAAGAAGGTTTATGTTTGTAATGTCATGACTCAGCCTGGTGAAACTACAAATTATGCTGTCTCTGACCATGTTCAGGCGATTTTTGATCATAGTAATCTAAGTGAAGGTCTTATAGACTATGTTGTGGTTAATGAGAAAAGTCCAAGTAAAAAACAACTAGTCAAATACGGTGCAGATCAGCAGTTTCCAGTTGATCTTAATCCTTCAAGATTGAAAAAAATGGGACTCAAGGTTTTAAGCGCTAATCTTCTCAATCAAGGTAATCTTGTTAGGCATAATCCTCGCAGGCTTGCTAAGACTATTATGAAGCTTTTTAAGGATTGATTTGATTATTTCTAAATCCCTGGATTAGGTCCAAGTGCAAGTGATTTATTTAAGTCAAACTTAAAGACATTTTCTATATTCTCTAATAGAATTTCTTTCATTACTTTGTCTGATACATTATGATCACCATCAAACATAAGTTCTGTCAATGAACTAAACAAGGTGTTGATCGGTGAGTAGAAGATATTGCCTCTTCTATGATCACTTATAAACGAGTGACTTGAACCGTGGCTGATTTGCTTAGTATCAGGATCTATACAAGCCCACGGAGTTGCTTCAGTGTCAATATTTTTACCTTTTATTGCAACAGTATCTATTTCAGGCATTTCATTTGAATTAGTTCTTGCAAGCAGGTTATAAGCTAAGTTAGATTTATCAATTTTTGGACCCATAGGACCGTCGAGTCTCTTCTCATTTTCATCTCGCATAGCTCTAAGCACTACAAGCTTATTGCCTTTGTTGATCTCAGTTAAATCTTTGATCCACTCTTCTTTGTTTTTCTTATGAATATCACTTGTTAACTTCTCAAGACCGATAAAGTTTGCATTAATGAGTTCCGTTGCTAGTTTGTTACTTTCATATTCTTTCAGTAATCTTTTTTTCAGTTTTGGAATATCATTCTTCAGGCTATTAATCACTTTCCGTGCTTTTTTATCTTCTAATAAAAACTCTTCTGGTCTTTTGCTCAAGCCAAGTACATCTACACTATAAGTGTCTTTATTCTTGTCGTAATTAACTATAATTTGAGCTTTGATAGCGCCATCCATAAGCTTTTGTTTGAGGTTCGGTATCTTGTCAGTATGTAGCTTCTTCTTAAGTTCTTTGATTGTGTCTCGATTAAAGTCTTTCTTGGCAAATGGATTTATTGACTCTAGGAAATTTTTGAAACGTTTACCAATTCCTGGAGTGAGTAGGTTGACTGCTGCCTGGTCTGGAAGCTGAATTACGTACTGATCTATATTTTCACCGGTATCTGTGTTATTCATATGAGAAGTATTGGTAACTATGGGAATTCCGACACCGGCTTTGATATCGAAACCAATTTTTTTGAATACTAAATCTTGGATTTTTTGTGGTGTTGATTCGATTGGTATTGCCATTGGCGAGAACATTGGTGTTTCAGGGTTGAAATTAGCAGCCTGTCTAATTGCTGGATCATGTGCTTGCTCTGCCATAGTTTCAGCAAGATTCACGGCTTGTGATCTATTATCTACTCTATTATTGGAAAGAGGTGAATTAACTATGTTGTTACGCTGCGTATTTGCAGCTGCTTCTGTCTTTTTATTACCAAATCCTGGTATTTTGGGTAATTCTAAAAACACTAGTAATACAAAATATTAGCATGAATCTGTATTACGTGCTTCGCAATTGTGCGTCTTAGTTCTGTGGAAAATTTAAGGAGCTATTAAAAAACAAAGTTTTAAGCTCTAAGTTTATGAAATTTTATATTTATTATTGCTAGAATTCTAAGTCATGGCTGGAAAATCTAAGAAAATAGCAATTATTGAAGGGGACGGAATTGGTCCTGAAATCATGGTTGAAGCTAAGAAGCTGATAGCTCTATTCATTCCTGAGTATAGTCTTGTGAATGTTGATCTTGGTGGTAAGGCTATAGATAAGTTTGATAATCCATTTCCAGAGGAAAGTCAGGAGAAAATTAAAGATGTGGATGCTGTTTTGATGTCAGCGATTGGCGCTCCTAAATATGATAATTTACCAAGAGACAAAAGACCAGAAACAGGTTTACTTGCTTTAAGAAAGTTTCTAGGTGCCTATGCTAATATTCGCCCTGCATTTGTTTTTGATGCATTGGTTGATTTATCAACACTCAAGCCTGAAGTTGTTCAAGGTGTCGATTTAGTGGTGGTAAGGGAGCTTACTGGTGGTATTTATTTTGGTGAACCAAGTCTAAATGATGGTGAAAGAGCCTTAAATACCATGGTTTACAGTAAACCTGAAATTGAAAGAATCGCAAGAATAGCTTTTGATGCAGCGATGAAGCGTAACAAAAAATTATGTTCTGTAGACAAATCTAATGTACTTAATGTTTCACAGCTTTGGAGGGATGTAGTAATCGAAGTATCTAAAGACTACCCTGAAGTAGAACTTTCTCATATGTATATTGATAACGCTGCAATGCAATTGATCAGAAACCCTAAACAATTCGATGTTATCGTAACTGGTAATTTGTTTGGGGATATACTTTCTGATGAATCTAGTATGCTAACCGGTAGTATTGGTTTACTTCCTAGTGCCTCTGTTGGTGGTGAAATTGGTTTATATGAACCAGTTCATGGTTCTGCTCCTGATATAGCTGGGCAAGGTCTTGCAAACCCTATGGCTATGATTTTATCTCTAGCTATGATGTTTAGATTTAGTTTAGATAAGGCTAAAGAAGCTGATATTATCGAGAATGCAGTGAAAGAAGTGCTGAATCAAGGGATCTTAACTCCAGATCTTGGTGGTAAGGCTAATACTAAAGAAATTGGTGAAGCTATTTTTGCTGCTTGTTCTAAGGTTTTTGTTAAAGAATAATATAAATATACTTATTGTGTGCAATTGATGGAAGTCGCAGTGTATTATCTTGTTTATGGCGACTTATAGTAACTACTCAGGTAAGTTGAAAATTAGCAGCAAATATGTTTTGGCAAGCTAGAATTGCAGATTGTCCTAATCTTTT
>JAKVAO010000047.1 GCA_022447685.1 Candidatus Caenarcanales bacterium
AAAAACTATAGATGCTACTTCGTTTCTATTTTTACCTTTACTCACATGAAGCAAGGCTAAAAAGCGTATCTTTTTTTCTGCATTCTTTTCTTCTTTATACAGTGTCTCTAAGTCGTAATCGCTTAATTTATGCATTTACTACTTAGACGAACTTTTACTGCTTTTGCTCCGAAATAATTAATTTACTTGGTGTAAGTCTGTTTCTTTTGTGATGAAGACTTCTCCTGCTGGATCACCAATTTCTAATGTTTTATTAAAAGCTCCATAAAATTGATTAGCTATCGGGTTTATAAAAGCATTTGGATTACATTCAACTATTCCTCTTAAAACATTCAAAGCTACATCTTTCATGACATTCAGATTGTAAACTTCGTATGCCCTCTTGCTGAATTCATCTTTTTTAAATAAGTCAGGGTTTTTGTTAAATTGTTCATTTATGCCTTGAGAGAATTTTTCAGCAATCTCCATAGCTTGCTCTTGGCTCATAGGACTTTCAGGATCAGTTTCTTTAGTTATTTTCACTAAATAATCAGCAAATTTTTGCTTTGCAGCTTCAGTTTCTTTAGTATTTCTTTTTTCTCTATAACCATCAATTGTCATATCGGCAAGCTCTGCTACGCCTCTAATTCCTATTGCTGCAACATAGCTTTCAGCATGAAATTCAGCCATATTTTTCACATTTTCACTAATGATTTTTCCTGTTGATGAATCTCCTTCACATTCATGTTTTGGTTTTCTTGGTTCTTTAAAATCTTCTTTAGGTGTCGTATTGTCTCTTGCTACTGGTGGTAAAGTTTCTTCTTGTTCTTTTCTTTTTCCTTCTTTATTTTTTTTTAATTCTTCATTATAATTCGGTTGCACATTAGGTTGACTACCTGTATGTGTCCCATTTGCTCCAGAAGTTCCAGGACTCAAGTCAAAAACATCATATCCTGCTTGTTCAATTTGTTGTTCTTTTAAGTTTTTACTTTCTTCAGCAGACATGAAATCAACATTGGCTAATTTCTTATCTAAAGTATCTGCTATTGCATCTGCATTTTGGTGCAGGGCTAAACCGCCACCTATTACACCCGCACTAACTAATATTTTCCAAGTTGCAATCCCAGCTAACGCACCTGCCGTGAATACTGCCATTTTTTCCTCCAGTAATTTTGACTCTTATGCATATAAGTCGATTAATTGGATGAATTTGATAGTGACTTATTATTTTGAGGCTCTAGCTAAGTAAATTCACTGATTTTAAGATATTTTGTTATTTAAGCCTTATAATATATTTCTAATGTTAATAAGTATTGAAGGACCTGATCAGGCAGGTAAAACCACCCAAATAAAACTTTTGAAAGAATATTCTGAGCAGAATAATCTTAACTGGAATTTCACTTGTAACCCTGGAGGTACTGATTTTGGTTATAAATTACGTGAGCTTATATTGGATAAGGCGTATGATGTTGCAGCTAAGGCTGAGCTTTTGATTTATTTAGCAGATAGAGCTCAACATATATCTGAGTATGCTGAAGACTTTAAAGATCCTAATAAGATATTTATCTGTGATCGTTTTAGTGATAGTACTCTTGCTTATCAGGGGTTTGGTAGGAGTATGGATACTAATATAATTAATCAAATTAATTCTTACGTATGTGAAGGAATAAAGCCTGACCTCACTATACTTTTGATGATTGAACCAGAAGAAGCTTTCAAAAGAAGAGAAGGTGATCCAGATAGAATGGAGCAGGAAAACAAACTATTTTTTATAAGAGTTGCTAATGGTTACAAGACTATAGCTAGTCAAGAGCCAGAAAGGGTGAAGATTATTGATGTGAAAACTCATAGTAAAGAACACATTCACGATACTATTATTGCTAAAATTAATGAGTTTATAGAGGGAGCAAGCTTTGCCAAAAGATAAAAAAGAAATTCTAGTTACAGGTTCTGCTGGGTTTATTGGATCTCATCTAGTTGATAGCTTGATTGAAGCTGGTAATAAAGTAATAGCTATCGATAATTTTTGTAATTTCTATTCACCAGAGATTAAACGTGCTAACTGCTCTAGGCATTTTCATTCTGATAACTGTGCTGTTTACGAAATGGATTTATTGGATTATGAGTCTCTTGAAGGTGTTTTTAGGAACCATGATGTGAGTCATATTGTTCATTTAGCTGCTATGGCAGGTGTTAGACCTTCATTGGAGAATCCTCGCCTTTATGATCAAGTAAACAATCATTCTACTATCAATTTATTAGACCTTTCCAGAAAATACAAAGTATCTAAGTTTGTTTTTGCATCTAGTAGTTCTGTTTATGGTTCTAGATCTAATGTGCCATTTAGAGAAGATGAGGATATTAGTAAGCCCATTAGTCCATATGCTGCTACTAAAGTTGCTGGTGAGGCTATGGTTCACGCTATCACTCATGCGTCTCCTGAGATGAGTTCTGTATGTTTAAGATTTTTTACAGTTTATGGTCCGCGCCAAAGACCAGATCTTGCAATTCATAAATTCAGTAATCTTATATATCAGGATAAAGCTATTCCAGTATATGGAGATGGCAGCTTCCAGAGAGATTTTACTTATATAGATGATGTTTTAGATGGAGTATTGAAAGCTATAGATTATGATAAGTCTGAGTTTGAGATCTTCAATTTAGGGGAATCTCAGACTTATAGCGTTACTACTTTAATCAAACTTTTGGAGGAAAAATTAGATAAAAAAGCTATTATTGATTATCAAGATAAGGTTGTAGGTGATGTTCCTATTACTTATGCAGATATTTCCAAAGCTAAAGACTTACTTGGATATAAGCCTCAGACTAAGCTTGAAGATGGTTTAGATAAATTCATAACTTGGTTTCTTGAGAAAAATAAAATTTTATCTTGATGGCTTGCTTTATTAGTATTAATTGCTATTATTTCTAAAAACAAACTTATGAAACTCGACTTACATTGGCAAATATTAATTGGATTATTAATTGGTGCGGCATTTGGTGTCGTTTTTCATGCTTTTGGTACTCCTGGTGATGATCCTAGTTTAGGGTTCTTGCACCTATCTCATATTACTTGGATTGGTGAGCTTTTCCTAAAACTTCTTAAAATGATAGTAATTCCTTTAATAGTCTCTTCGATTATTGTTGGAGTTGGACATTTACCAGTTCAGAGTTTAGGTAAACTAGGAATTTCTACGCTACTTATTTTCAAAGGACAGATGTTTTTCGCTGCTCTAGTTGGTTTAGTATTCGTTAATTGGTTTAAGCCTGGAAACAGTATAGATCTTAGATCAATTATTGGTAATGGCGCTGGAAGTGAAGAAGTCCAATTCATTACTGATTCGAAACTAGATGTAGGTGAATTGGTTTTCAATATTATTCCAGCTAATATCTTTGAGTCTTTATCGCATGGTTCTTTACTACAAGTAATTTTATTCTCTATATTGTTTGCAGTTTCACTAATTAAAGTAAAAAATGGTAAACATGTTCTTACTTTCTTCGAGGCTTCACTTAATGCAATTTTAGAAATGACACATTGGATAATGCTTTTAGCTCCTGTTGGTGTTATGGCATTAATTACTAAGACTGTTGCTGCTGCAGGAATCGCAGAATTATTGAAGTATAGTCAGTTTATGCTCACTGTATTTGCTGCTTTGTTTACTATGTTAATAGTAGTAGGTTCTCTTGTCGTTCACTTCTTTACTGATTCTTCACCTATGGAGTTCTTCAGCAAAATGAAAGAAGTTATGCTCACTTCGTTTAGTACTTCTAGCTCTGCTGCGACCATACCTGTAACATTGGAGACTATGGAAAAGTCTTTTGGTGTTCCTAATAGACTTGCTAGTTTTGTAATTCCATTAGGTGCAACTATGAATATGAATGGTGCTGCAATTTATGAGTCGATAGTAACTCTTTTTGTTGCTCAGGCTTGGTTACCTGATCCATTAAGTTTAAGTGAACAGATTTTTGTTGTTAGTATGGTTTTACTTGCTACCTTTGGTACACCAGGAATTCCACACGGAAGTTTAATTACAATTGCTATCGTTTTTCAAGCTGTTGGTCTACCACTAGAAGCTATTGGGGTAATTCTAAGTATAGATAGAATTCTAGATATGACTAGAACTATGATTAATGTGTCTTTTGATTCTATTTCTTGTTTAGTTCTAAATAAATATTTTAAGAATATGGGTGATAATTTCCCAGATGAGGATGCACCGAAGAAGATAGAGTCCCATGTCGAAGAATACGTTTAAGAGTTCGCTTATTTACCAAATTTCTGCGTTATGCTTAGTTTCAAAATCCTCATGTAATTCCATTACACTGCGGTTTTTCAACTTGCGCATGCCTTGAACTTTGATAAATATTCAAACTCTTATTATTCAGTATTGATTTTTAATCTTTAGTATAATATAAACAATATGATTTTCGTTACAGCTACTGATACAGGTGTTGGCAAAACACATTTCTCTCGTTTAATTTTAGATGAGGCGGCAGAATTCTATGATAGATCTGAAATAGCCTACTTTAAACCTGTTCAAGCAGGGAAAGATACTAAAGAACTTTACGGTAATGTTTTTTATGAAACAGATTATCAGTGCATAGAAAGATCTTGCCACGATGTTGATACTTACTGTACTTACTTTGTTGAGACTCCTGCTTCACCTGATTATTCAGCTAGAAAAGATGGTGTTGAAATTAAAATCTCTGAGATAGTGAAGCATTTCAATGAATTAAAGTCTCAGTATAAATTTATAGTAGTTGAAGGTGCTGGTGGCTTAATGGTGCCGATTAATGATAACGAACTTATTAGTGATATAGCCTTAGCTTTAAATATCCCTGCTGTCTTAATTACTAAGCCAGTTCTTGGGACTATTAACCAAACCCTTTTATCTTGCGAGCATGCAAAGAATAAAGGCTTAGATTTGAAAGCTTTAATCATGGCTGAGTCGATTAAAGATAGAGATTGTATTCAGACTGATTTTGAAGGACTTGATATTGAAGGGGAGCAATTGGAGGCTTCTATAGATAGCATAGAAAGATTTTCTGGTTTTAAATTTAATAGTGTTGCTGGAGTGGTTACTGAAATTCGAGAGAAGCTTAGCTTAGTTTCTTCATAAATTTAAGTTTAAGTATAGATTTTAAACTTGCTCTAATTTAAAATTTAGTGCATGAGTGATTTGAAATCCAAGTTCTATAACTGGTTGAATACTAGCCTGCATTCTCCATTTGATTCTTTAGAGGATAAATTTAAATTTGAAGATAAATTAGAAAATTTGAAATCATCTAGTAATTTTGAGCTTGCTGAATTCAAGGTTAAATCTGCTGATCACTCTGATCTTCGATATTTATATTTTTCTAGACCTGAAAACACTCAGCTTAAGTTTTTAATCCACGGCTCTGGTTCTAATTTTTATAAAAGAGATAGGTCTCTTTTTCTTTTAGATAAAGGTTTTGATGTTGTGCTTGCTAGTTATCGTGGACATTCTGGAAACCCTTGGTCTAAGTTTGAAGAGCCTTTAGGCTATGGTCAATTAAAGTTTGATGAGTTTATAGTGAACCTTGATATGGTTCCTGAAGGTGAGCACCTGCAAGAAGCTATTATTGATGATGTTTATCGAGTATTTTTGGATGCTAAATCTAGGTTTAATTTTAATTCAGAGAATATATTTATAGAGGGGAGTTCACTTGGTGGTTCTATTGCTTTGCATTTATTAAGTAGATTTGCTCAGGAGTTTTCAGGTGAAGCTATAGCTTCATTATTATTAAAAGCAGCTCCAATAGATATGTTTACTGATCAAGAGTCTAGCTTGAAAAATGAATTGAGTGAATTTGGATTAGATTTTGATAAGGCTTTGCATTTAGTGAAAGATTCTTGGAATCAAAGAGATGCTTTAGCTAATATAAATATTAATGAATTGAAGCTTGTTCATGGTGATCAAGACGATGTAGTACCTCTTAGTCATTCTGATGAATTAGAAGAAATATTTAAAGAATTAAAGTCTGAGAAGATTATTGTTCCAGGTGAAGCTCATGCTGGTTTTGATTTATCAAAGTATGGGATATATTAATGCTAACTTAACCAATGCTTAATATTGCAAGCCTATAAATAATTTATGAAGAGTAAACAAAATTATGGAATTAGTTCAGTTATAGAAGATTTTAAGACTAATGTCTCAAGTGGTCCACCTGTTTCAAATGATCTTTTTGAGAATAAATACTTATCTACTGATAAAGAAAATATTGGGATCAATAATAATTCTACTGGTGGTTCAAATCAAGTTCTGCTCAGAGCAGATGTTAAGCAAAACCTTGATTCATACAGCCCTTTTTCTAATAGTACTGAAGAGCTTGTTGCGGCTTCTACTGAATGGGCTAAATTGGATAATAAAAATAATCAAGAAATTATTGATAAAGTAAATAATTTTGATCCAAGCACAATGAATGTTAAAAGTTTTACAGACTATGGTGGTCAAGGCTTAATTTCTATAGAGCAAGCACATGGATTTTTCAAAACTAGTAAAGGTGAAGAGTTAGAGTTTATTATAGATAAAACCCTTGCTGATGATTCTTTAACTGAGGATGTTCACAGAGTCAGAGTGAGGAAAGTTGGCGAGGACAAGGTATATACTCTTAACCCAGAAGATATATCTGAGGAATTTTATCAGTCGGTAATTGATAATAAACCTAGCGACTCTGGTGTCGTTAGATATTCCTCAGTTTTTGCTTCTAGGTTTAGTTAACTTAAATTTTTTGTTTAATATCATCTTAACCAATCCTTGGTACTAAGTTTTAATGGTAAAATGCAATAAGTATATAAATAGTTTACTTTTATTAGATTTTGATCCTAGTATTTCTGCAAGACCTTCCCAGAACTCAAATAATTACAATAATTCTAAAGTAGCTTCAAAACAGAATATTCAAGTAGAAGCTAATGCTTCACAATCAAAGATTTTTAATGAAAAACCTGATGATACTGGTGTGGTTTTTGAAGGAGCAAGCGAGCTAGCAATAAATAATGTTGATTCAGGATCTGAATCGAATAGAAGTGACTGGAATAATATTGCCCAGTTGACTCCAGATCGATTAAGGACTGCTCTAGACCGACTATATCAAAAAGATTATACAGGTTCAGAGTATTTATTTGATGCTGATGATATGCAAGAAATTGAAAATAAAATATCTAATGATTTGAATTTTCCTGAGCTGGGTTTGAGTAATAGAATCTCGATTAAAGAATATCAAGATGGTGGTTCCATTAAAGAGGATGGAACAGTTGACTTAATTGTAGATGGTAGAGATGGTTTTAGTGTAAAGTTGGATGATTCTGGGAATTTCACAGATCTAAAATTAAATGGAAAAGATTTTAATCAAGCTGAGCATAATAATTATATTAATAATTTCAATGAAAAAATGAATAACCTTAACTTTGATTCAATTGATGTGAGAGAATTTGTTAATGCTCAATTTGGAAACAATATTCATTCTACTTCTGGTTTTATTGATACTAAGAGTGGAGAAAAAATATTTTTTGAATTAAAAGATTCTAGTGATAATAGAACTGAGCCAGAGTTTGAAATTACCGATTCAACTGGCAAAAAGTTAAGCTTAACTAGAGAGCAACTTCCAGAAGGATTCTATGATGCAATCATAGATAATAAACCAGAAAACTCTGGTGGTGTAAGGTATTCCTCTATCTTCAATTCTAGATTCTGTTGCGTAAATTAAACAAATGCAAAAGACACTCGCAAATTTTTCAGATTGGTTAGAGCAAAAAGATATTTTTGAATATTGGGATGGGCAAGTAATGCACCCTAACTATTCTAGATCTTTAAAAGAGCGTTACAAGCAACATTTAGAACATAATATTCTTTATCCACAAGCTGTCACTATGTTTCTTACAAATAGATGTAATCTATTCTGTGATCACTGCGGTCAGAGTTCAGGTAAGGCTTTATCCAATGAAATGACATTAGATGAGATCTTTTCTGTTATTGAAGAGCTTAAAGATCTGAATGTTAAATACGTTTCTTTATCTGGTGGTGAGCCTTTTTTGAGAGAAGATATATTTGAGATTATAGACAGACTAAAAGAATATGGTTTTATTGTTGGAGTCATTAGTAATGGTTTAATCACAGATTCTAAGCTTTTAGATAAACTAAAAACTTCTGCTATTGATAGTTTAAGTTTAAGTATTGATGGTTTAGAAGTAACTCATAATAAGATCAGAGGAAGCAGTAACAGTTTTGCATCAGTCGTTGATTTTTTGAAATTTATTGTTAATGAAACTGATATTCCTATGTCATCTGTGGTTACTTGTGTTTCACCAAACTCTTTAAGAGAACTGGAATCACTTCGTGATTTGATTTTCTCTATAGGTGTAAAATCATGGGTTTTGAGACCAATTGCTCCTACTGGTAGAGCAGCTTTGCATGATGAATTAACCTTGTCTGATGATGAATTAAAGCAGTTCATAAATTTCTGTAAAGCTAATGTTTTAAATGGTGTGGATTTAACTCTCAGTAATGATGTTTGCTATCTTGGTGAATATGACTCTCTCTTACGAATGAGTCCTTATTTCCCTGGATTGGGCTGGGATAGTTTTCAAATTTGTGCTAATGGAGATATAAAAGCTTTGTCAGAAGACTTTGTTCCAATTGAAGCAAATATAAGGGATAGAAATTTAAAGGATATTTGGTTTAATGAATTTAAGCTTTATAGAGAATATGAGCCATCAAAGCTTTGCTTAGGCTGTAAATATTATGGGAGATGTGGCGGTGAGTTTATTCCTAATAGTTTCATAGATCAGAGCTGCCTTGTTGCAAGAGGTATCGTTAATTGAGTTCTTGTTGCAAAGTATGTTCTCTACCTGATGGGGTTTATATAGGTAATTCTATTTTTCTTTGTGATCCAGATGATAAATCTTTTCCTTTTAAAGAAAAGGTTTACTTAAATGAAGACGGAGTTTGTAATTTCTGTGAGAGATATCAGCAAAATTTCAAACAATCTGATTTGGATAAACAATTAAAAGCTTTTCTAAATTTAAAGAGATTGCCAGGTTCAGATTATGATGCTCTAGTGGCATACTCTGGAGGTAAAGATAGTTCTATTGCTTTATACTTAGCCAAGCGTGTTTTAAATTTAAATGTAATTGCTTATACACTTGATAATGGTTTTATACCTGACGAAGTTTTGAAACGTTCTAAGTCAATATGTGATTTTTTAGAGGTTCCTTTAGTTGTAGTTAAGGATGATATTTATAATAATTTTCTTGAGAACTATGAACTGGATTCTACTTCCAATAAATGGTTTGCCAAAAAGAAAAAGGATCTGTGCTCAGATTGCTCCAATAAAAT
The DNA here is from genome assembly GCA_022447685.1 of Candidatus Caenarcanales bacterium. Lineage (GTDB taxonomy): Bacteria > Cyanobacteriota > Vampirovibrionia > LMEP-6097 > LMEP-6097 > DT-14. The sequence continues at coordinate 9,333 of JAKVAO010000047.1, forward strand.
TTTCAGTAATTTAAGGTCGCTATTAGATAAATATAAAATCCAAAGAGTGATTACTGGCTTAAATACTTATCATGATTTATCAGAATTTTCTGTGAGATCAGTGAAGAAATATTGGTATCAATCTATCGATTCGTCCAAATCTTTTTACTGGCATATAGCTTTGCCTTATACTATGCAAATAAATATGGAAATGCAGAATGATATTCTACAAAAAATTAATTGGAGCGATATCAATTTAAAAGGTTACACCAGTAACTGTTTGATTCCAGGCTTTACTGAAGGTTTATGTCAAACTAAAAGTAAATATAACTTAGATATCGTATATTTAGCTAAAGAAAAGCGCTCTGGTTATTTTAAGAATAATGATGAATCTTTTCTGCAACTTTTAAAGCCTAAAATTATGACTGATACTGACCATGAAACTATAACTAGTTTTTTTATGGAAAAAGGTCTTATATAGAATTTAGCTAATGCTAAAATCACTATTAGTGTCTAGATCAGAAACGACTATAGCTGGAATTACTATGAAAAATCTAATCATGCCTGCTTCAGGTTGTTTTGGGTTTGGTAAAGAGTACGCTAGATTTTATGATTTATCACTTCTAGGTGGCATAGCCATTAAAGCTACTAGTTTAGAGCCTAGAGAAGGTAATTGGACACCTAGAGTCGCTGAAACTCACGCTGGTATGCTGAATTCTATTGGTTTACAAAACCCTGGTGTGGAAAAGGTTATTGAAGATGAACTAGAGTTTTTGTCTAAATACGATACTAAGATCTTCGCTAATGTAGCGGGTCATACTCTAGAAGACTATGTGACTACTTGTAAAAGGCTTTCAGAGTCAGGAAAAGTAAATGCTATAGAACTGAATGTTTCTTGCCCTAATGTTAAAGATGGGATTTTATTTGGTTCTGATGAAGATTCTTTAGAGAGATTAACAGCTGCTGTGAAAAATGCAATCTCTATCCCTTTATTTATAAAGCTTTCACCGAATGTAACCAATATTGTTAATATGGCTAAAGCATGTGAACGTGGTGGAGCTGATGGGCTTGCTTTGATTAATACTCTTCTAGGGATGAGAATTGATCTTAAAACTAAGAAGCCTGTTCTTGCTAGAGGTTCAGGTGGTTTATCTGGTCCTGCAATTAAACCTGTTGCTATTAGAATGGTTTATGAAGTTTCTAAAGCCGTGAATCTACCTATAGTCGGTATGGGTGGAATTCAATCCTTAGATGATATTCTTGAGTTTTTGTATGCTGGGGCTAGTGCTGTGGCTATCGGTACTGCTAACTTTGTGGAGCCTACTGTTGCGCCTGATTTGATTGCTCAGTTAGATAAGTACCTTGAAGATAATGATATAAATTCTGTTACTGAGCTTGTTGGTTTAGCTTGGAAGGAGAAAGAGAAAGTTTCATGAATACTAGTTTAGATATTAAATCTCTTAGTGCACTTGAAAGAACCATCATTGCACTTGATTTTCAAGACTCTGAAACGGTTAGAGTTTTTCTGGAAAAAGTTGCCGAATGTGAATTGAAGCCTAACTATGTAAAAGTTGGTATGGAGCTTTTTTACAGTGAAGGTCCTGATATTGTTAGGCTAATTAAGGATTTAGGTTTTAAAATTTTTCTGGATCTGAAAATCTTTGATATTCCTAATACTGCTGTAGGTGCAATTAAAAGCATTGCAAAATTAGGTGTCGATATAACTAATGTTCATGCTTTGGGTTCTGTTGAAATGATGAAAAGAGCTAATGAAACATTAAAAGAGTATTCTCCTGAATCATTATTAATAGCTGTTACCATTCTTACTAGTGTTGACCAAGCTACCTTGAATCAAGATCTTCTTATTAACAAAAATTTAGAAGATACTGTAATAGCTTTAGCCGATAAGACAGAAGAAGCCAAGCTGGATGGTGTTGTTTGTTCAGCTTTAGAAGCTTCTTTGATACAAGATAAATGTGGCAATGACTTTTTAACAGTATGTCCAGGTATTCGCTTTGCAGAGAATAGTAAGGATGATCAAAAAAGAGTTATGACTCCTGAGCTAGCTGTTGCTTCAGGCGTTGATTATCTAGTTATGGGTAGGGCTATTACTAAAGCTAGTGATTTGAATTCGGTTTTTAAAAAATTAGCTGTATAATAATCTGTGATGCGCAAAATCTTACCTTATTTATTATTTGTTTCGATAACTGCGCTATTTGGTTTTGCTTATTATACTTATACTCTTTTTGAGGTTCCAGGGCTTGAATCAGATAGTAACTATAATAAATACGCTAGCCATAATCTTGAGGAGATCATATCTTCTGACTCATTAAGCTCTAGAGAGAAGCTAGAGGAATTATTGAAGATTGATTTTGACTCGAAGTTACTTGAGAACAGAAGAAAATTTTTAATTTCCAAATACGCTGATGAGCTAGATGAAGATGCTATAGCCTTTATTTACTCTTATCAGGTTGATATCAGTTATTTACCAAATTACTCTAAAAAAATTCTCATCGATCATGCAAGTTATATTGGCTATGAGGCTGTTATAGTCGAAGAAGTAAAAAAATTACTCAAAGAAAATAATAAAAACCCTGAGTTTCATTATATTTTGGCTAAATCTTTTGCTAGACAGAATCTGAAAACCCTTGCTCATAAATCATTTACATATATTCAGAATAATTTCCCCGAAAGTGATTATGCCTTTGGTGCTGATTATTATTTAGCAAACCTTGAATCTGAGATCGATAAGAAGAAGACTAGATTTACAAGGTATCTTCAGAATAATCCTGGAGGGAATTTGGCGCCTTTGATTCTAGGGCAGATATCAGGAAAAGATGAATATAAGTTTTTGAGTAATGAGATTGCAATGGTTTACTTTAATCTTGAGGATTATCAAAACGCAATTAAATACTTTGATACATCTCTTGAATCCTTTGTCCCTGAATACTATGGAGCCTATGCTAAAACACTTGCAAAGAACAAAGAATATATGCAGAGCAAGAACTTTCTTGTTGAGAAGCTAGAAGAGGTGAATGATGCTAAACTCGCCTCAAGGCTATTGAATGCTTTGTTGACACTCGGTAACTCGCATAGAGATCTCATTGTTCTCAAAGCTCTTAAGTTTAAGACCAAAGTTGTTCAAGATGAAATTCTATGGCATATAGCAGAGAGAACTAAGTCTAAATATGATTATCAGTCTGTTTATGAAAACTACCCAGAGAGTAATTATGCAGCTGAGAGTATGTCGAGAGTTTTCTGGCTTGAGTATAAGAGAAAGGCTTTCCATTTGGCTGAGAAACTTTTTGAAACTCATTGGGATAAGTATACTGAGACAAGATCACACTCTTTTGTTGCTTTTTGGATGGCGAAATTGTATCTAGAGCGCGGCGAGGCTGATAAGGCAAGAGCTGTGCTTAATAATCTTATTAGTGCTCACCCACTAAATTACTATAGTTATAGAGCGAAGACTATACTCAAAGAGTTAAAAACTAAAAAAAACATAGATTGGTACCAACTACCAGCTAAGTCACAAATTAACTATGTTTCTTCGTGGAATAGACCTGAATTATTTAGTGTCTCTGAGATAGATAATCTTTATGGAGAAGAGATAAAAGAACTATTCTTAACTAAAAGCTACGATTATATAATCGATAATGTAGATGATCATAACTCTTTTGATAAGAGGTTTTTGACGTATGTTAACTCACTTGCTGAAAATAATCTTAAGTCGATTAGGCTTGCTCACACTATTGTGCAAGATTCTTTTGATTTCAATAACCAAGAAGAACATGAACTTTATCAGTATGCCTATCCATTGCTGTATTCTGGTTTAATAGCTTCGAATATTGATGTTAACTCTAAGTTAGATCCTTTTATAGCCCACGCTTTAATTAAGCAGGAGTCGACTTATCAAGCTGATATTGTAAGTAAAGTTGGAGCTATTGGTTTAATGCAGTTAATGCCATATACGGCAAAAGATATTGCTAGAGTTGTTAAAATCCGTAATCTCAAGCTAGAAGATATTTTTAAGCCTGAAATTAATGTCATGCTTGGTGTTAGGTATATGGAAGAAGTTTTTAGAAACTTTAATGGCAATATGGTTTTCGCTATAGCTTCTTACAACGCTGGTCCTCATAGAATTAAGCAATGGCAGAAGAAATATGACTTCGATAAAGATCCTGATCTTTTTGTCGAAAGTATTCCTTATAAAGAAACTAAGAACTATGTGAAGAAAGTTTTACAAAATTATTGGATTTATAAAGAGCTTTATAGTTAATTATCCTTCACTTACTGTGTCCCTATTTTCAATTGCTGTTCCTTCCAGATTACCTACTTTTGTATTAACTTCTTCGACTTTGGATTTCATGCCCTCGATTTCTACACCTAGTGAATTGATATATACTTCAAGTGCTGCTTTTGAAGCCATTTCCGGATTTTCAGTTACAGCTTCCTCTATATATTTTTCATAAGCAAAGGTATTTTCTGCTAAATTACTATCAGCCGTTAGATCCTGACCCTATCTTTATGAAGTATATAATGCACGCCCTCTATCGAGGTCAATATTAAATGTACCTGCATCAAGATTCATAGCTTTAAACATAGCTTGGTTGGTAGCAAGAACTTCTTCATTTACTCTTGCATTTGCATCTTTAACTGTTTTGTACGTGACTATACTAATAAATTCTTTGTAATCACCTACACTATCGTAGAGACTGTTACTGACAAGTATAACCTGCTTTTCACTTTCTAACTGCCCAATACTGTCTTTTAGGGTGGCTGACTTACCTTTCATTTGTGCAATTTTGATAATTTTAAATCTTTATCGACATTAGCTGAATCAGAACTGGTCTTGTTGGGTTGTGAACCACCACCGTTGCTACCTATTCTAGAACCACTAATATTTCCTACTAAATCACCAGAACTCATATCAATATCTCAATATCTCTTCTCTTATAGTGTAATAGCAGGTTGAGGTTAATATTGGGTTAGGGAACTGCTAGGAAATAGAGCTTTTTGTTTTGAGACTTGGAACTTGTAATAACTTGTCTAGCTTGGCTGCTCTTGAGGCTTTTAGGTAAACTAGTTTATTTATTGAGTTTTGAGACTTAAGCTTTTGTAAGTCTTGGTATGAAATTTCTTGAATTTGAGGGGGCTCTTTTAGTTCTAACTGCTCCAAAAACTCTTTGCTTTTTTGCACTTCGTCTTTATTTTCTAGGTTGAGGAAGCTTAGTTTATTTTCTGTATTTTTAGTTAAGTCTTCTATATCTTGAAAAGTTTTTGCAACTATTTCTGAGTCATTTTCAAGTATCTCTGCACTTACTATTAATTTGGGTTCAGAACTGAATTCATGAATTATTGATTCTACTCCTAATTTTAGAGTTTCAGGACTTGCGTTATAAGTTTCATCTATATAGATATTCGTTAGTTCATCTTTATAGATCATGCCTCTGCCATTAATTGGTTTGAAGTTTTCTAAACTTGCTTTCGCTTCGTCATCCTCTATCTCTAGTAAAGAAGTGATCTTAATTACAGCATTTGCTGAAGCATTAATGCCATTGTTGGAGAGCATGTCTAGTGAAATAATTTCTTCATTGGAGAAGTAGTCGCATTCTATGTTTTGAAGAAGATCTTGGTATTTATTTTCGGTGTTCAATAATTCGAATAATGATTTATCTACTATTAAAGTTTTTTCATGATCTTTAGAGTAATTTCCGGCTTGATAATTTTGAGCTGAGTCTATAATTTCTAATTTCGCTGTTCTAATATTTTCTTGTGAGCCAAGTAGTTCTATATGAGCAGTGCCAATACATGTAATTAGGGAAATATTTGGTTCAGCTATAGCTGAGAGTTCTGCTATCTGACCTAAGCCACGCATGCCCATTTCAAGAATCAAGACTTCTGTGTCTTCAGGCATAGCTAGTATGGTTTTGGGAACTCCAATTTCATTATTGAAATTAGCTTTGCTGTAATGGATTTTAAATTTATTTTTCAGTATTTCTGCAAGCATTTCTTTGGCTGTGGTTTTACCATTGCTTCCAGTTATTGCAATTGTAAGAGGATTAATTTGTCTTTTGTAATTTCTTGCAAGCTCTTGATATTTTTTCAGCCCACTATCTACTTGCTGAATCTTATTTTTAGAGCTAGTAAGTAATTCAATTTTTCTAGGTTCTTTATTGAGTTTTTGGAATTTATCTACTAATTCTTCAAAGCTTAGCTCTGAGTATATTTTAGAAGCTTCTTTTTCTAGGCATTCAATAATAAAATCATGCCCATCAAACTTTTCTCCTTTTAAAGCTACATAAATAGAATTCTTTTCTATTGTTCTGGAGTCGGTACTGATTTCTAAAGCTTTCATTATGATTTTCTATTATAAGCTCAAAAGATACCATGACTTTATTACTTTGGTGTAAAATTAATAAAGTTCTGAGCGTAGTATCTTCTTCACTTGCCCAAGTGGCGGAATTGGTAGACGCAACAGACTTAAAATCTGTTGTCCTTCGGGACGTGCCGGTTCAAGTCCGGCCTTGGGTACCATTTAAGACCTCTACTGATGTAGGGGTCTTTTTGTTTTTATAATCTATGTTTCTTTTATTATGAGTTCGAAATACCTCTTAGTTCAGCTATGCAGAAAGATTTGCTGGGATTTTGATTGAAAATTCAAGTTCTGCTTCTGGGTTTTCACTTAGGCTGATATCAGCTAAATAGATATTCAATATCTTTTTACTTAGTGCAAGATTAATACCTGTATCTTTCTGTTGACCTTGTGATTCTATAGTTTGAAAAACTCTAAAAGCCTTTTCAAAATAAATTTTATCTAGTTCTGAGAAATTATCAGAAATTTTTATTTGAACATAATTGCCCTGTTCTTTTGCTTCTATTTTTATTCTCTTTTCTTCTAGTGGACTTGCAAGCTTACTAATATGACTAAAAATATTTGTGAATATTGAGCTTAAATGTTTTTCATGGATTTTTAGTTTAAGTTCATCTCTGACATTATTTTCTATTTTTATATCTTTTACTATTTCTGGGTATTCTTTGTAAAGTTCATCCCAACTCTTATTTATACAGTTCTTGACTGAAGTTTCAGAGCCTAAGCTTAATTTTCCACTTGAGCTTGTATTTGAATAGCTTAATAAGTCTTGTAGTAATTTTTCTATTTTTTGAGCAGCGTTTGAACTGTAAAGTAAATATTGTTTTGCGGTGTCGTCTAGTTCTTTGGAATATTTGAGGTCAAATAAATCCATATAGTTCTGTATATGCCTAAGAGGTTCTTTGAGATTGTGATTCACTATAAAGGAAAACATATCTTCTTCAAGGTTTGATGTTTCAGTATCTTTTAGTTCATTCACTATATTTGTTTTTAGAGCTTTAGCTATTTTTAAATCTTCCTGGCTCCAGCTTTCTGCTTGATCTCTTTGTTCTTCTACCCAAGTTTCAAAAGAGTTTCGGGGAGAAAGTTTCCCTTCATGGTTGATAAGTTTTTTTGGTTTACCAGCCCATTTTATTTCTGTAATTAGTTCTTTTCTAAAGAAGATTAAAAACGAATTTGCTGAATTGAGCTTTAATGATAGAGCCCCTGCGATATTTTCTTGGTTCTCTATAGAGTAGTCGTCTTTAATAGAGCTACTAACGAAGGATTCTGGTTTCTTTTGAATTATCTTATGAATTAGTTCTTTTAGTTCATCTGCATTCTTGCTATTTTTTGTTTGGAAAATTTCTATGTTTTGATTTTCTACTAAGGCAAAGGAATCTAAGTTCATTGAGTCTAGAATTAGATCTTTTGCTTCAGCAAGTTTTACTATTAGATTACTATTGTTTTGGAATTCTTGATTTAAGTTTTTAATGATAATTTCAGTTTGGAGAGACTTTTCTTTGTTTTGAAAACTAATGATTTGCTTCAAGCTTTGGCTGAATTGCTTATTTATAAGTTCTGCTAGAATTCTTATGCCATAAGGTACACATCTGATTTCATGGTGATGGCAGGCTATTAAGCCCCATAGTTCTCCATCAACGATAATAGAAATGGACATAGATGCTTTTATATTCATGTTTCTTAAATACTCCAGATGTATCTCAGAAACACTTCTTAAAATTGAGTGTGATAAATCATTCTTCTCACTTAAGCTTGGTTTTAAACTTACTTTGCTGGAATTGACATTTGAAATGATACGTAAGTGATTGATTTTATAGAGTTCTCTTGCCTGCTCTGGTATGTCTGAAGCTGGAAAGTGGTTTTCGAGGTAAGAATTCATGTGGCTTTCTTTTGCTTCTGCTATAACTTCACCATCCCATTCCTCTGTGAATCTATAAAGTTTTACTCGTGAAAAGCCTGTTATAGACTTTATTTCTTTAACAATTAGTTTGAAAAGTTGATCTTCAGTCTCTATATTTTCAAGTTTTTGAGCGAAATTCATGGCTGTTAAATAAACATCATCAGATTGGATGAATTCTTCAGACTCTATTTTTTCTTCTAATTCAAGAATTAAGTTTTTTGAATTCTTGTGTATAACTGCATTGAAGTAAGTTCCCTGTAGTTCTAATTCTGTGTACCTTGTTTTTAATATTTGGGAATCATCTGCAAGTGATCTTAGTTCATTTATTTTTCCATTACTTATGAATTCTGAAAGCTTCTTGCCAACTATAGTCCTCAAGTCTAATTCTAGAAAGTTTATTAAATTCTCACTGATTTGCTTAATTGTGAATTGTTCATCAAGTATAAAAACAAAGCCATGCGCTTGAATGAAGTCAACTTTTCTAATCTTTTCATTTGCACAGTTGGCTATAGCTTCTTGAATATTAATTCCCTGATTATGATTCATGACTTAAGTTTTTAGCCTTTTCTTTAAAGTGATTATCGATTATTTGAAATATTTCATTGGCTCTCTTAATTACTTTCTCTATATCTTGATGTTTAATTTCAAGATGATGCAGAAATTGATACCAATCTTTTAGGGTTTTTTCTTGTTCATTTGTGAAGAAGGATAGTCCTGTAAATTCGTCTAGTTTTAAATGTCTAGCAATATTTTTACTAATTATCATTGAACCCATCTTGGAGCCTTGCATTATATACCTTAAACTTAGGTAATCATCATAGGATTTCATTTCTAGGCTTTCTTTGTTCTCTAGAATTGAACTTAAATCCTTTACTTGGATTTTAATACCAAGTTTACTTGCATCGAATGAAAGTTTTTTCAGAGATAATGCAACAAAGTTACAGTAAATATCTTCCTGCTTAAGACAGTAGTCAAAAAATAGATAAAGCTTATAAAAGCCTTCGATTATTTCTTTGTAAATCTCTAAATTTATATCCTGGGAATTTAAATATTTGAGTAATGGATTGCCGTGTAAATTTTCATGCGCAGAACTAGTTCCGCTTTTGAGCAAAGACACAATATTATTTTCATTCATAACACATTAAACCAGTTCCAATTGTATCAGCAATAGGGTTGGTTTTTTCAAGACTTCTCCAAATCAATGATATATTTAAAATGCTTTAGAAAAAGCTAAAGGTAAGCTCAGTGAAAATTTTAATAATAGATGACTGTAAGATTGATTGTGATTTACTTTCACTTAATTTACAGTCCGCTTTTGAGACTAATTCTTTGTATCAAAATATTCCTCTTGAAATATCTTCTCAGTTAGATCTCTTGCAGGGGATTAAGCAGGTTAAAGACTCAGATTTTGATTTGGTTTTTTTGGATTTGATTTTTGATAATTTAGATAAGAACGTGAATTTTCTCGAAGAGCCATTGTCGGCTTTGAAAATTTTTAAAGATAGCACTCCTTTGGTCCCTGTCATAGTAATGACTTCTTATGAAAATCCACTTGTTTGTTTACAGGCAATTCAGGAGGGGGCTCAAGATGATATTCTAAAAGGTGAGTATCATGGCACTTCACTATTGAAATCACTTGGCTATGCTTTGGAGAAGTTCAAGTTAGAGCAGGAAGTGAGAGAGAAATTAGCTGAGCTGGAGTTGTATTCCAAAAAGTTAGAGGATTGCAATCACGATTTAGAAGAATTTGCTTATGTAGCATCTCATGATTTACAGGAGCCGCTTAGAAAGGTAACTGTTTTTGGAGATAAGATCATGAATGAGTTTGGTCACGAGATGAACCAGGTTTCTATGGATTATCTAGAAAGAATGTACCGTGCGAGCAAAAGAATGCAGGTATTATTAGATGATTTACTTGAATATTCTAGAGTTTCTAATAGAGATTATCTTTTTCAGAAATCTAAGCTAGGAGATATTTTGGCTTCAGCTCTTGATAATCTTGAAGATCGTATTAATTCTAATAAGGCTGAAATCAAGATTAATTCTGAATTATTAGAGGATGATATTCTTTGTGAACCTTTTTTCTTGGAGAGAGCTATGCAGAATATAGTCTCAAATTCTCTAAAGTATAGGAAAGAAGATCAGAGTCCACATATAAGGATTAATATAACTAAGTCTGAGGATAGTTTTGTGCTTGAATTTATTGATAATGGTATTGGATTTGAAATGCAGTTTAAAGATAAAATCTTTCAACAATTCCAAAGGCTGCATGGACGCTCTGAGTATTCAGGTACTGGAATGGGACTAGCAACAGTAAAGAAAATTATTGAAAAACATAATGGTGCTATAGATGTAGAAACTGGCTTTTGTCAGAGCTACTGATTCTATCAAGCTCTCTAATTTCCTCTTCATTCATTGAAGCTAATATTTTTTCTCAATGGTATTTCAACAAGAACATTTTCAATATCTTAATTCCCCTCTTCTTATCTCAATTAACATACTACTTATGGTCCAAAAATACTAGATGATTTATAACAGCTATTCTATTTGAGTTTTAGTTTATTTGACTGAGGGATTAATTATATTAGTCAGATATAGACTAGAGGAGAGTTCAGATGGCAAATAGTAAATTACCTAAAAAAACTTTAAAAATATTGGTGGTTGACGATGATTTAGATGATCTTTTGATTGTTCAAGACATCATACGTAAAAGAATGAAATTCGAGAATCCAGTTATTGACTGTGTTACCAACTTTGAACAAGCTATCGAAAAATATTATACATTTAAGCATGATATTTGTTTGATGGATTTTAATTTAGGTAAACGAACTGGAATTTCAATTTTTAATTCTTTTAGAGAATCTGGAATCAATATTCCAATGATATTTCTAACCGGTAATGGTAGTGAAGAATTAGCTACTCGTGTAATGAAAATGGGGGCAGATAACTACTTTTCTAAATCAAAATTAAATGAGGAGGAATTAATTGAGGCTATTCGTTCTGGAATCAGAGCTTATAAATACTTCAAAAATGTAACTTGCTATGTTGACACTAATACTTATGGTGGCTTTCTGGAAGGAGATCTTGAAAATGACAAAATCATTGAACACGCGTAGAAAAAGACTTAATTTCAGTAAAGAACCACTGCTACTTAAAACTATAAAGAATAATAAACTAAATAACGAATTTAATTTTCGAGATGCTTTTTTGAAGTCAGTTTTTACTAATGAACCTAACTTAAATACTAATGAAAAAGAGATTAATATCCTAATTGCTGAAGATGACGAAGATGATTATTTCCTAATTTCTGGTGCTTTGGATGAGGCTTTTAAGCCTTATAAAATACATTGGGCTAAGGATGGACAAGATACTTTAGATTTTATGATGAATTGTATTCGTGAAGATTTTTTACCGGATTTAATGTTGCTGGACATAAATATGCCTAAAATCAATGGTATTGACCTGGTTAAAATCATCAGGGAGCGTTTTTCTATTCAACAAGTGCCTATTATCATGCTTAGCGGTTCATCATCTCATTCAGATATCAATAGGGCCTATGAATATGGAGCCAATTCCTACCTATGTAAGCGAGATAATTACAAAGATTTGGTTAAATTAATGAAAGTACCTATGCCTTTTGGTTTAATTTTGTCGAAAGACCAAAAAATAAATTAATTTGATGCTAGCATTTTAATGTAATTTGGTTTTGATGTGAATAATTTTCAGTTGTACGATGATTTGAATATTGGAATTGTAGTGCTTGACCTCAATTTAGAGCTTAAGTACTACAATAAATATTTTGCTAGTAATTTTGAAGAGGAGAACCTTGTACTTAATCGAAATTTCCTTGATTCTAGGCTTAATCAATACACCAAGTATCAGTTAACTGATTTCCAAGATTTTAACAAAGTTAATAATCATAATGTTTTTACTGTAGATGATGATCTATTTTTGGAAGCAAAAATTTCTAAGCTCGACATAGAGGGAACTGAATATTTTCTCTTAAGTTTTTATGATGTTAGTGATTTTAAGTACAAAAAACAATTACTTAAGGATGCCCTGCAAAACTCAAATTTCAGTGTAGAAGTTGTGAAAGTGAGCTTTGAGAGTAGTTTAGAGTCAGCT
>JAKVAO010000048.1 GCA_022447685.1 Candidatus Caenarcanales bacterium
CCTGGATTGAAACTGCTAAAAGATTAGGACAATCTGCTATTCTAGCTTGCCAAAACATATTTGCTGCTAATTTTCAACTTACCTGAGTAGTTACGATTTTTGAAACTTAACGCGTCTCCCCAAATAATATTTTTACTTAACACAAATTTCGCACTTTTTAAACAATCTTCTTTATACGTACTATTAAAGATTTGAACATATTGAGACCTGAAAATCTCATATAATCTTTCTTGACAATTAATCACATTATCTTTAAGAATGTCTATTCCGTAAATACTTGATATGGCAACGATGGAATATCTTTCATATTCAACCTGATTTTTAGAATACCACTGTTTAACTATGTTCAATTTCCTAATTAAGACTTCAGAAAGAAAATTACCATTACCGCAAGCTGGTTCCAAAAACCTTGAATCTATTCTCTCAGATTCTTCCAATACGAGATCAAGCATTGCTGAAACTTCTCTTGCTGATGTATAAACTTCACCATGATTCTCAACCCTCTCTTTTGATATTAATTGTTTGTTAATAGTGATTACTCCTTCTTCAAAATCACAGATTAAATAATTCTTATTATACTTTAAAAAGAAAGTATGAACTTTTTAGTACATCCCCCAGTGTGTAACCCCCACCCAGCACCCGTACCAGCAAAGCAAGCCCCAAAGCCTACCCCTCTTAAAACCTTTACCACACACACGAGATCTAGTATGAACCTAGATATACCAATACAACTTCACCTCTAACCCCAACTGCCCCTGTAAGTGTGACTAAATGTCAGCACTAGTATCTACCATAAAAATCCCAAGCCACCCTATCCCTTTCAAGATAATCAATAGTTATCTGAAATAGAAATCCTTTATTAGCAGGCTTTTTGGTTCCTTAAGCTCAAAATCACCATATTATCTAAACTCCTTAAGCTTTCAAATATATAGAACGAAGCTTTCAAACCCATACCCTGTAAGGTTATTAGCTTATTTGCTTATCAGCTTCAGAATCAAAGCTTTTCATATACAGATATTTATCTAATAGTGTGAGCTATTGAGCACAATTCCCCTATATAGTTCCCAAAACTGTACATCCCTACTTATTATATATGTTTTACTTGATAAAATAGTAGTATGTCACTTCCCCACTGGGTTTTAAACGAATCTAAAAAACGCAAAAAAGAAAATCTTGCTTTTGCTGAGCTTTTGCCCTTTGAGCTAACTCTAAAGTACATAGATAATAAAGGCAGACTAAGATTTAAAACTAAAAGACTGAGTCCAGAACTAAAGCTCAAGTTTAGAGATTTAGCGAAGTTAGTTCAAGAGATAGAAGATGAGACTGAGTTAGAGCTAAACAAATCCTTTGAAGGCTGGTTTCCAAGTGATGCTATCGAGTTTAATTTAAAGCCTGAATTTTCAGAATTAGGTGAATATCTTGGTTTAACTGAAGAGCATAAGCAGTATAGATCAAAATTTCTAGACTACGATAAATTCAGCTAAAAAAATACTTTAGCCTTAATCTACCAATATTGGAGCGTTTATTTTTACGAATAAAAGCATTCATTGACTTTTTATATTCTTTAACCCCTTGTCTTAATTCTTGATAGTTTGAAATAAGTGAGCTATGGTCAGTAGGCTCTTGGATAGTTTCTCGCCTCCTAAAGGACATCAAATGGTGATTATCAATGGCTTGCTGCGCACTCTCTAAGTTTAATTTAAGTTCAGAGATCTCTTTAGCAGTAAAAGCTTCACTTAAAATCTTTTCTGCTTCTATTAATCTTAAAAAATACTTTAAGCGTGCTTTTTTTGTAAAAAGAAAATCAAGTCTCGTCTCATAGAAGGGGTTATGAATAATGAGATTTGAAATTTCTTCTTTGATTTGGTCGAGTGTTACTTTCATTAAAAAGGATTAAAATTGTTGTAATGGCTAAAATTATCAATTTGCTCTGGAAAATATTTGGGGATTTTCTTGCTATTTTCAAAGATAATTTATATTCTATAATTTGTTTTATATTAATAATTTTATCTTCTTTGTTCCTTTTTGACATTGGTTTTGGTTTAATTTCAAGGTTAGATATTCAATGGCTTTCAAGCTTTACGATTGACCATCAGCTCTCTATCAAAAACTTTTGTTTTGCTATATTCACCAGTTTAATTTTCTATATTTTCAATAGTTTTATCCCATCAATTTTGAAGAAAAATCGCTTAAAGAAATACCTTGAATCGTGTTTTTTGCAATTTAAGCGAAATTGTATAGGACTATTTTTAAGAGTCTGTAAGGAAGATCCATATAGTTGTAAAAATCCTTATTGTGACAATTTACTTGAAACTCTAATAGATGCAAAAAAGTTTAAAAAATATTTCAAGGAGCCAATAGAAGGAGAGCATGAAAATAGATGGTATGAAGTACAAAACAAATTCACTGAAAGTAATTTGCTAACTTTGATTGATTTTTGTGATTTCTTTTTAGAGGAAATCAACTTTGCTATTAGTTCATCAGAGGCGGTTTCCACCAAATCATTATTGAAATTGAGATGGTTTCACGGTTTTGTTTCTGAGGTTAAGTTTAGATATAAACATGATCGTATATTTGGTTATGATTTTGAAGGAGTGATTTTTAGTCAGCTTTGGTCTTTGTGCTCTAATTTTGACTGGCTTGAAGGGTATCAAGATGAATCTATACTATTGAAAGACATTAAATCACTATAATAATCACCACCCCTTCATAGCCTCAATAACCTCATCCTGACTAGTCATACAGTAACCTTGAGTAGTAGTAATATCAGCGTGACCACAAGCAATTCTTAGATGATTAAGTGGCTTTCCCTTAGCAGCATTAATAGTTACAAATGATCTTCTCAGGCTATGTGGTGAAATCCCTTCAAATCCAGCAGCACTTGCTATTCGTCTAATCTTCTGGGTAAGTGAATGCGCTTGATATTTATCCCCAAATCTACCAACAAAGAAATATTCAGAATTTGAAAAGCTAAATGCTTCTAAATATCTGCAAAGCACTTGAAATAACTCTTCACTGATTCCTACGGCTCTATCTTTGTTTCCCTTTCCTAGCCTAACTTTTATCATACGGCTTTCTAGATCGACATCTCTCAAGGTCAGATTCGCAAGTTCACTTACTCTTAGTCCTGTATGTAAAAAAGTCATTAAAATAGCTCTACTCCTGATTTTATCTTTGAAGCTAGCAGAGCCTTTCATACTGTCTACATATTCAAGTAATTTATCTATTTGTTTTTCATTTAGTGAGGTCTTCCTAGCAGGCAGTGATCTTTTAGGTCTAAGTTCTTTTAATTTATCCCTAAAATCAAGCTCAAGCTTCAAATTCACGATTAGATATTTTGCAAAGCTCATTAAGGCAGAATAAATATTCATTTTAGTGCTGAAGCTTTTTATTGGCAGTGATCCTATAATTTTTCTAGCATTGGCTATCGAGATCAACGGTTTTTTAGGATATTTGCCGAGCTTTTCAATATATAGCCCGAAATAGTACCTGTAAAGCTCCACTGTTCTAACCTTGATAGGTTTTCCTGTGAGCATTCCAGTTTCACACCAGCTTAACCACTCTTCTACTTCATTGCTTAGCTCTTCTTTGCCAAGATCATAAGCATGGCTATTACTTTTTTTAATCTCACCACGCTTTAAACCTGAAAAATGTTTTTGCTTCCAAGCTAAATACTCAGAACTCTCAATGCCGTATATTGGATTACCTCGAATATACTCTAGTTGAGCTGGTAAAAATCCAGTCTTAATATATTTTTGAACAGTTCTAATTCCAAGACCTAAATCTTGAGATATCTCTTTAGTACCTAATGAAACCAATGATTCGCTCCTTTTTAGGCGGCGAACACGGCGAACGTTATTTTTTTACTTATCTTTTAAAAATGGTGGTCGCTTGGTTAGGGGAGTTTACCTTTGTTGCTGATTATAGTTAGTGAGAGTTTTATTAGAACTATTCTTAAGTACTGAAGTTAAAATTTTATAGTATGTAAATGGTTTCTGAATATATACTAAATCGACACAATTAGTTAAAAAAACAGATATATTAAGATTGATAAGATATTCATATGAGGCTAATTAATAAGTTGCTAAACATTATTACTAAAATTTTTAGATATTTATTTAGTTTTATTATTTTTATATTTAAATGGGTTCTTCCACTATCATTACTATTAGCCATATCGGTGCAACTTTCTATATTCTTAGTAGATAAAATCCCTCAAAAGTTTCAAAATAATGACCTTCTTATTGCAGTAATACCTGCCATTATATCTTTTAGTTTTTTGAAATGGATAGAAGCATACCTTCATGTATTAAATAAAAAAGGGAAGCATTTGAAAAAAGTTAATATGAACCTTTCCGAGTTAAATAGTATCTATCAAACCTCGTATCTAAATCTAAATATGATTAATAGTAAGTTAAAGTCATGTAAGCAAGTTTTTAATGATTTTTCAGATGAAAATTTTAGAGCAAATTTGTATTCTGATGATTTTATAGAATTCTCTCCAGTTACCTCAGATATGTTTGAAGATCTATTAAATGTTAGTTTAATAAATAGTATTGAGTCAATTAGATTGCAGTTGGTGACAAATAATTTATCAATTAAAAATATAAATGCAAGGCATCTTCAAGTCCAAAGTAAAATTTTTAGTTTTGTTGAAAAATACCATCACTATCAAAACTATGATGATTTAGAGTATAGATCTTTATTATATGAATTGAAAAATTTAATCGACATTCTATCAAATCTAAGAAAAGAAATAACTAAAACTCAATACTATATATTATTTACACTTGGTAAATTTACTATTGCACATCAGGAAGATCCAATATCATTTGATGTTTTCGTGATAACTAATTACTTGAGTGAATTTAACCGCAGAGATGAATATAACAGTTTTGATAAGTTACTTAAAGGCTCATTTGCAAAACAGTTTAAGCTTAATCCTTCGAAAGTTCGTTTTTTTAGAAAGCTACTAACTATTGAATTAAATAGAATTAAGCAAATAACTTAATCTTATGCAATTTTGATTATATTTGGAAACAGTTTATTGAAGAGTGATTGACGAGATACTTCAGATAGTAAAATATTGATTAAAATATATGACTTTAAAGTATAGAGGTAGCAAAAATCAACTTCAAACTATCATATCAAGTGAATTTACTGATGTTTCAATTGAAGATCAAGTTGGTAAGGTAAAATTTACTTTTCCTGGAGGACAAATTATTAACTGGTGGGAGAGTAAGGGTACATTACAAATCCAAGGTACACCAGATGATAGTTTTAATAAAAAAATTCAAATGCTAATAGATAAACAAGCTAATATCACTAAAACAAATAAGGTTTTTGTAGTTTATGGGCACGATGAAGCAGCCCGAAGAGATTTAGATGGTCTATTAAGAAGATGGAAATTAGATCCAGTTATTTTGGATCAATTACCCTCAGAAGGTCAAACAATAATTGAAAAACTAGAGAAATATTGCTTAGATCAAAATGTGGAATACGGAATAGTCTTGGCTACCCCAGATGATGAAGGGTTTAAAGCAGATCATCCAGATGAAAAAGCATATAGAGTTAGACAAAATGTAGTCCTAGAGCTTGGGATGTTACTAGGTCGCTTAGGCAGAAAAAAAGTTGCAGTATTAATTAAAAATCAGGATAAGATGGATAGACCATCAGATATTAGTGGGGTTATATACATTCCTTTTAAAGATGACTTACAAAAAGAGGTACAAGTCAATCTAGCTAAGGAAATGAATACCCAAGGTTTTAATATTAATCTCATGGATTTGTAATATATCTTCAGGACAAGTATTATTCCAGTCAGAGTCTCAAGATATTAAATCTTGTAATTAAATTGTATAAAATGCATCCCAATCACACGCTCATCTTTAAAGTTCTAGGTTTCAAACATAATCTATTAATATAGATATCTAAAGAGAAAAACAGCCTCGTTTTAATATAATATATACTTATCTTAAGTAAGATTTCCCTTAACCATAGGCAAAATCAAGTTTCACCTACAAAAAATCATCTCATTCTCAATAAGAACTCAAAAATCTGGATAAATAAAGACTCGAAAAAAGAAGGGGCTGAGGGGGAATTAACTCAACTAAGCTTATATATTCCATCACCTCCACTCATTTTTGATAATTTCTAAAAAAGGTAAAATATAAATATGGACTTAAAGCAAGACTATGAAGACCTCTTAATGAAAAACAAGAAGTTAAAAAAAGAGATTAAGTCTAAGGAATGTTTTATCAGTAAGCTATTACAGCAAAAAAAAGAGTTGAATGAAAAAGTTACTTTACTATTTAATGACCTAGAAGAGTTTAAAGATTACAAAGCCGAAAGATTTCATTTGAGAACACTCAGGATGCAAAGAGTAGAAATCTTGAAAATGTATAACCTTCAACAGAAAGTCTATAAGCAATTAGAAGGACACCAAAGCTTGTAATACTTGCGAGTTTATTATTAAATACTGTATTGTTTAATTGGAGCTAATAAATTGGTTCTAGGGGTTTAATCACCTCTCACAACTAGTAGTCAGTAGAGAATGACTGACTATATAAATACGACATTCTCTGGGATTTTATTTCCAGAGGATTATAGTGTATGTCCAAGGCTGTAAAGCCCAAAGACTATAATAGTCGACTAGTTGCGATTGATTAACCTCTGGAATTTTGTTTATAAAACTCCAAAACAAAAGGAGTAAGATTTGAATAGATTTTATATCGCATTATTAATTTTAATGGTAACCAACCCAGTATATGCTCGAAGAGCTAATATGATTGGCATTTGGCTTCTAGGACAAAACACAAGTTCGAGTGATGTATTAACTATTAAAGATATAAGAAGTAGTGGTTTTAAAAAGGTTAGGTTTGTTGATTTTGATTATTTAGAAAATTCTACTGATCGAAAAATAGCAGAAAACAAAACAGGCTTTCTGGTAGGTAGAAGGCTCTACTTTGATGTTTCATCTGCAACTATCGATAAATCTTATATGCTTAAATTCAATAAAGGTTTTTTATCTGGAAATTTCATTAGCCTCAATAATGATTCAGGTGGTTGCATTGCTGAAAATCAGAATGAGATTGAGCCTAATTCTTTTATATGTAATTTTCCAGCATCTGAAACTATTTCAATATCAAATTCTGAGATCGTAGAAATTGTTAAACTCTTTTAAATTTAGTTATAATTGATCAATGGCTCTGCGAGACATTAATGAAGCTTGGGATAGTTTTTCTCAAAATTTAAATGTACTGTCTGTTAAAGATGGTAGGGCATGGGGAGATATTAAACCAGTAACTAGAGTATTTAAAAGATATGGAAACTATATAGATGCCCCAAGTATTTTTGAAGATATTTCAAATAAGTTTAAAAATATCCAAAATAAGATTCAATATCATGATAAATTTTTTCAAGAAATCTCAAGTCACCTCAAGGATTCATTAAATCTAAAAACAATTAAAGTAAAAAATATAATAAAAGATTTTTGCTCAGAAGCTTCTGACAGCTATTTTTCGAATAGTAATACAGAGCTACTTCTTGATTTTTCATGCCTAAGTGTAAATGAATTTAAAGCATTGGATTTTCTCATTTCTAGTGGGGTATTTTTATTCAAAGTTTATGGACCTAATATTAAACAAGGTCAAGTCCGTTATAAAGAATATAATGAGGATTTTAAATTTAAAATAGATGAAGCTAATCTAAATGACATTGACGGGGTAAATGAATCAAAATTAGCAAAGTATATAAATTTTTTATCTGATACTAATAAAAAAGGATTTTTCTTAAAGTTCAATTCTATAAAGCAACTTACATATAATAAAAGTGGTGTTGATGTTTACAATCCTGAGAAATACAGCTTTGATGATTATGAAGCTTATACTAAATATCAATCTCTGATTAAATCTGAAGATCCAGAAGTAAAGAATTTATTTTTACCAAAATCACTTGTTTTTGGTTTTGATATTGAATTGGTGAAATTTTTAATAGGTCAAATAAATACAATTATAGAAACTGAAAATGCGAGTAGCTTAGTTTCAGTTCAACCTGAATCTCAAATCAATTGGGAACTCCGCTTTGAAGCAAATCCACCATTGAATGAAACTATTTTAAGTAATATCAAAAATGGTGATATGAATATGAATGATTTTAAGAAATGTTCTTTGGTCCTTATAGATAGTAGTTCAGATGAAATTAACTCATATGAGTTAATCGATATGACAAAAATAAGACCACAAAATAAACCAAATAATGCCCTATGTCTTCTTCACCAAACATTCTTTAAGTCAAAGAATGGTTTCATTGAAATTAAGATGAAAAGGGAAACTTATGAAACCCTTTATAGAAGTTTAAATTTAAATGTAGATTTATATAAAATAATTTGGGAGTTTTTAAGTGAAAAATCAAAGTCAATGTTGAAAATTAAATTCAAAGGTACTTTAAATCAAAATGACCTAAAAAAATTCCTCAATACTAATAAAGCTAGGTTCCCTATAACAAATGAAAAAAATGATAAACGTAAAAATACACCCAGCTTTTGCTTTGATAAAAATTCTCAAACAATCTCTTAAATTTAACAAGCAATATTGCTTCTCTTTTTGCTGGTAGAAATAATAAGTAAGCTGGAGGGGACTTTATTACTTTTTCACCAGCAAAACCTTGCTGGTAAATATTCACAGCTAATTTTTCCTTAAAATAATTTTTAATGAAAGATTTATCAAAAGACTGGCCACAGAAATCGTTTTCAATGCCTCAAAAAATAAGAGAAATTTTGAAAACACTTTCTGAATATTTAGGAACTAACCAAAGTGCAACTTTAAGAGTTTTGATTCTTAAAGAGGCACGAAAGCTTGGTTTGCTGAATGAAGAACAAATAAAAGGAGGTGAAGCATGAGCATGAAGCTACCTGATGACTGCATTAATGAGTATCAAGAAATTCATTTTCAAGAATTTGGCTTTCGTTTACCAAGAAAGATAGCTGAACAGAAAGCAAAAGATTTATTAAAACTTTCAGAAAAATTAATCCATATTGAATTAGAAGGAGACAGCAACGATGGATAACCGCAACAAAAAAAATGGCTTTAACCACCACAGAAAAAGCCATGAAAATCATTCCAATCATAAATTTAGCATAAGTGAGCTATTCAAAAGGATTTTTAAAAATCTAAATCCTAATCAGCTTAACTTTCAGATTCGCAAAGGAAGCCTAAAGCACCATGCTTACTTAGAAGAATGGCGACTATCTCTAGAAGATACCGTTAGGTCTCTTCAATCAAGAATCATCGGCAATAGTATTAATTTATTTAGCAACGCAGATAGGCAACATTATTTAAAAGAGATTCAATCTATCTGGATATCAAGTAAAAATCTATTCGAGCTTGATAAAGAGCATATCTTCAAAAATGAAAAATTGGTTATTGCTCACTTATCAGTTAAGGCAGCGAATCTATATAAAAATCTACTAAAACCAAGTCAGGAAAAAACTATAGAGAAAGCCGAATTATGTTCTGATCATCTAAGTTTAATTGAGAAGAAGCTTAAAGAGGAGGTAGGCAATTAATGAAATACTTATCAGACAGACACCTAGCAAAGCTTAAAAGCTCTGCTATTACAGGGGGCTCTATTGAGTCCTCTGAAGCTGAAACTATTAATCTTAAGACTATGGTAGGTAAAGGCTTTAAAGTTCTAACTCCTGATAGTTCAGAATCACTGCTTCAAGAAAAGTACATAGAATCTGCTTTATACTTTCCGTTCTTTAATATGGCTGGAAATAAAATCTTTGATGAAAAAACTGGAAAGGAAATAGGAATTATAAGACCTGACTATACAGAAAGAGCTTTAGCTAAGTTTAAAAAGCTTCCTAAATACCTTTGCTTACCTAAATCAGTGCAGTCAAGGTTCTATCCTTACTTTCCTAAAGATTTTAATTGGCTTAAATATATAGAAAATCATCAAAAACTTGAGAACGGGGAAGCCAATGGATATATAGCAGTTACAGAGGGGGTACTGAAAGCTCTTTCTGGTACAGCCAATGGTCACCCTACAGTTGGTTTGTTCTCTGTCTTTTGCTTTTGTGAGAATGGCTTAAATACTCCCTTAATTCCAGAATTGAGAGATTTACTAAAGTGTGAAAATATAGATTTTTCAGTAATCTTTGATAGAGACAAGCAGCAAAAAATAGGTGTGAAGCAAGCAGAAACAGCACTTTTAGAAAAAGCTTTTCTTGAAACTGGCAAGAAATTAAGTGTAATAGATCTACCACAGGAAGAAGGATGCAAAGGTTTAGATGATTTCATTTATACAAAAGGCTCAGAAGCACTAAAAGAACTTAAACGTAGGTATATCGAAACTCCTATTATTAAAAACTCAAAGCTTAAATTAATCCCAGATATTCCAAAGAATGCACTTCCTGATATTTATATTGAGTGTATAAAGGACACTGAAAAAAATATAGAGAATTGTATAGAGGCTGTCCCAATGGTTTTATTCACTCAGGGAGCAGGCTTCATAGGAAATAAAGCTAAACTAAATAGTAAATTCCCTAACCTTTATGGCGAAACCCTTGCTAAAACTACTGGTGCGAAAACTACTGCGGCTAATAGATTTAGCTACCCGTTACGGTTCATTAATAAAGCTATGGAAAAGGAGTATAGGGCTAAGCTTGAAGCTGGTGAAGAGAATGTTAAGTCTGAGGAATTGATGATAGCGGGTTTTACCCAGGCTGGAATTGAATTAACATTAAACCAGAGAAAGAATCCAGTATTAGTAATGCTAGAAAATTCAGAATTTGAGAATTTCTATTCACTAGTAAATGCTGAATATAATTCAAGTTTAAGTAGTTTCATTACAAAAGCCTATGATAGTTTGCCATTAATTCCGATGCACTCGAAAGATAATTTACAAAGCTCTTTCAAGCTAAATACTATCTATGATCCAGCTATTAGTATTGCTGGAGTTCATACATTTGTTTCTATGCTTAGCTCCAAACCAAAAGGCTACAAAGATACAGGCTTTGATAATCGTTTTATGAAGTTTATTGGGAAAACTCGAAAAGGAATTAGAATCCCAGAAATACAGCCAATACCTCAAAAGCTTGAGCAAAAGCTTTTAGATGTCTACACTCTGGTTCACAATCACTTTAGAAACTTAGATGAAGCATTGAAATTGAGGTATTCTGATGAAGCAAAACAAATTTATCATCGTTTTTATAACCAATACAAAGACTTTGAAGATGAGAATCCAGAAAGTAACTTGTTACCTTATATGAGACGCTCTGTCTGCGACTTCTTGCCAAAACTTTGTTTACAGTTTGAGATTATAGAAAGAGCTGAATTAATAGTAAATAACTTTGAAGCTGGAGAGTGGCGAGTAAGATTTAAGCAAGCCTTAGCTGAGGATAAGCTTTTAATTTCTAAGGAAGTCATGCTCAAAACTATTGAATGGAGTAAGTACTTTATTGAAAGTGCAAAGTTCATAATCAATAATTATTACGACTCAGATTCTGAGTTTGATTCCAGGGTTGAAAAAATATTAAGAATACTAAAGAAATTTCCTAAAGGCATACTTGCATCTTCTTTAAAAAGGGATATGAATATGCATAGAAAACCTAGACAAGGAAAAGAGTTTGATGAAATATTGGATTACCTTCAGGACATGGATCAAATGCATATCCAAATAAATCCTAATAATAAAAGATCAAAGCTAGTCACTCTCAAAAAGCACCTAATCACCAACCATCACAAAGATGAGTGATTCGGATTCAAGCTCTAGGCTTAATTATAAGAGGAAAATCACAGAATCACCTAATTTCTTAGCTCTTTAAATATCTACTTTGAATTTCAAAATTAAAAACGAATAAATATAAGAACTTAAGAATATGTGTGATTTTGTGATAATCCCCCAATGTCGGCCGAGAGAGCGGTTATTCACGTCACACTTAAGCAGTGAAAGCATGTGAGAGTGTGATTTTTAATGAAATGATAAATAAATTTAGCTAAGATAATTAAAAGGAAACCTTTAAATGAGATACGCATTATATATTCGTAAGTCCAGCGAGGACAATGGAAAACAAATCCAAAGCATAGAAAATCAAGAATTTACCCTGAAACAAAAAGCAGAGAAAGAAGATCTTAAAATAGTAAAAATTTACAAAGAGTCTAAATCTGCAAAGAAGCCACAGAAAAGAGAAGTCTTTAATCAAATGATCCAAGATCTCTATGATGGAAAATTTGATGCTATTTTATGTTGGTCACTTTGTAGGTTAAGTCGTAATGCAATTGACGGGTCAATTGTCCAGCAAAACCTTTTAGATGGAGTGATTAAAGAAATCGTAACTTATGATAGAAAATACTTACCTTGTGATAATTCTATAATTCTTAGCCTTGAATTAGGTCTAGCCCAAGAATATAGCTTAGCTTTAAGTAAGAATACTAAACGAGGACAGTCTTATAAGCTTAATAAAGGTGATTACCCGGGAGAAGCGCCTCTTGGTTATTTGAATACACCTCATAAACTTCAAGGTGAAAAAACTATAGAAGTTGATCCTGAACGTGCCCCAATTTTAAGAAAGCTTTGGGATCTTCTACTTGAAGGTGATATGAATGTTAGTCAATTAACTAAGCAAGCAGAAGCTTTAGGATTGCGCTCTAGAGCTTCAAGATCAAAACCTGAAAAGAAAATCTCAGTTCATGGCATGTATTGTATTTTTACTAACCCCTTCTATTACGGAGTTTTTAAATGGAGCGGTGAACTGCATCAAGGAAATCATAAGCCATTAATTACTAAAGAAGAATTTGAAGATGCTCAAAAAATCATTTCTTCTAAAAAATCTTATCCAAGAACTGCTAAGTATAACTTCCCATTTAAAGGACATCTCAAATGTGGTGAATGTGGAGCTTCAATTACAGGAGAAAGGAAAAATAAAAAAAGAGCTGATGGAACTATCAACACTAGAACTTACTATAGATGTACTCATAGAATAGTAGGCTCTAATTGTAAACAGCCTAGCGTTAGAGAAGAAGATCTTGAGGCTCAGTATAAAGATCTTGTCGACTCTATAACCATTTCTGAGGATTTTAGTAAATGGTCAATTAAATGGCTTCGCTTACTAAATAAAGAGGAATCTAGCAAAGAAGATTCTGTTAGAGATCAACAAGTTAAAAGACTTCAGAAAATCGACAAGGAATTAAGCACACTTTTAGATCTTAGAATCCAAGGTGAAATAGAAGCTGATTTATTCAAATTAAAAAAAGATATCCTAGTTAAAGAGCAACAAGAATTACAAAAAAGTATAGAGATAAGTTCTGCTAATAAAGATAGACGTATTGATCGGACAGAAGAGTTGTTACATTTTTGTACGAGAGCTAAAATTCTTTTTGAATCTGGTTCACTTGAAGATAAAAAATTAGTTTTAAGAACTTTAGGTTCGCACTTTTATTTAAAAGATAAAAAGCTAGAGGTAGACTTAGCTTCACCGTTTAAGCTGGTTCAAGATGCTACTAAATCAGGATTGACTATAAATCCTAGGTTCGCCACCCTCAATACTCAGATCCAGCCTGAGTTTAGTAGTGAAGAGATTGACTTGATTAAAAATGGTGGTCCCAGTTGGACTTGAACCAACGACCAATCGATTATGAGTCGACTGCTCTGACCAACTGAGCTATGGGACCAACAGTTTGAATTCCCGCAGTCTCGATTGACTTTTAGTACGAGAGGCTTACGCCTCCGAGCCAACTGAGCTACGGGACCATTAGTTTGAGATCCGAAGAAATCAAATCAATATTTCATTATAACTTATATTTTAATTTGAAAATCTTGAAGAAAGATAAAGCACTGAAAAACTTTGGAAAACTGTAAAATTTGTTACATTAAAAATACTTTCGCTCCGCTCCAGATATCTTAATGTCATTTGCACTCATATCTCTTCTAGCCATTAATCCTTCTGAATCAAATTCCCAGTGTTCGTTACCATGGCTTCTATACCACTGCTTCTCATCTATATTGAACCATTCATATTCAAACCGAACAGAAATTTTATTCTCAGTATAAGCCCATAACTCTTTCATAAGCTTGTATTTGGTCTCTTTAGCCCACTTGCGCTTCAAGAAACCTTTGATTGCTTCTCGCCCAGTGAAAAATTCGCTACGATTTCTCCATAGCGAATTTTCACTGTAGGTAAGAGCCACTCTTTCAGGATCACGACTATTCCATGCATCTTCAGCAAGTTTTACTTTAGCTGTAGCTGTTTCTAAATTAAATGGTGGTTTGATACTCATAGTTTGATCCTTTTATACTGCACAAGCTGCCTCAGAAGTTTTATTTACTACTTTTCTTTCATGAAATTCAAAATTAACTTAGCAATTAATTCAGAATCTTCTTCAAGGGCAAAATGTCCAGTTTCTAAGATATGAAATTCAAGATTCTTTAGATCTCTTTTGTAAGGGTGAGCACCATCTTCAGGAAAGATATAATCGTTTTTACCCCAAGTGATTGAAGTTGGTGGTTGATGCTCTCTGAAGTATTCTTGCCATTCTGGGTATAGTGCTGGATTAGTACCGTATGAATAGAATAGTTCAAGCTGAATATCTTTATTACCTTCACGCTCAAGTAAGCTTTGGTCTATATGCCAGTTGTCAGGGTTAATATTCTGCTCATCTCTGGTTCCATGTGTGTATTGCCATTTCGTAGCTTCTATACTTAAAAGATTATCTCTAAGAATTTGTTTATTCGCATCTGATTTATCTTTCCAGTATGCTTTAATTGGATCCCAGAATTCTTTTAAACCCTCATCTTAGGCATTGCCGTTCTGGATTAGTAAAGCTTCAATTTTTCCAGGGTTTCTTTTGGCTATTCTGAATCCCACTGGTGCTCCATAGTCCAATAGGTATAAAGAGAATTTTTCAATATTTAAAGTATTCAAGAATTTTTCAACTATTCTACTTAAATTGTCGAAAGAATAATCAAAGTCCTCTAATGAAGGTATTGAGCTATTACCAAAGCCGGGGTAATCTGGGGCTATTACGTGATAATCGTTTTCTAGTTTAGGAATTAGGTTTCTAAACATTTGTGATGATGTTGGAAAGCCATGTAAAAGTACCAGTGTCTTTTTACTTGGGCAACCAGCTTCTCTATAAAAGATATTTAAGTTTTCTATTTCTATGTTTTTGTATTGTGTCATTGTTTCGTCCTTTTTTTTATTTACTATACCGATCGACCGGTATAGTAAAATATACACGAAATTTAGAATAAATATCAAGTATTTTCTGAAAATTAAATAGGTTTAATATTTAGTAGTGTTTTGATAGAAGATTGAAATTTGAATCTAAATGTGGGAATATATTAATTAGACTGAACGTTCGATAAATAATATGCCTACTAAATCACCAAAAAAAGAAACTTTATTGCCTCAATTACTTGAGATCTTTAGGACTATAGGCTATGAGGCTGCCTCACTGAGCAAAATATCTGAATTGACGGGACTTGGAAAAGCTAGTCTCTATCACCATTTCCCTAAAGGCAAGCAGCAAATGGTAGAAGAAGTCTTGGTCTTTGTTGAAAATTGGATGTACGAGAATGTGTTTTTTGTACTTAGATCTGAGGATAAGGTAGAAAATAAGCTTGAAAAAATGTGTAACGCTTTGCATGGACTCTACAATGGCGGAAAGTCTGCCTGTCTGATAGGGGCTTTGACTTATAGTGAGATTCTCAATCAAAGCTTAAGTAAACTAAAAAACACTCTAGAGATTTGGGCAAAAGATCTAGAAGCTGTATTCATGGAAGCTGGGAAAAGCAAAGAAGAATCGAAAGATCTTGCTGAAGAAATTTTGATTACAATCCAAGGTTCATTGATAATCTCTAAGGCTCAGAACAAAAAATCTGTTTTTACAAGGCAATTGCAGAAGATTAAAGATATTCTGAATTAAGTATGATCGTATTTGTGTAAGCTGTATTGGCGTTTCATCAGGCTGGCTAGGTATTTGTGCTAATAAGCAAGTAAAGATCTTCTGCTGCATAATTGTCGTTCGACCCATTGGTATTAGTCTCACTAATATGTGGGATTAAAAAGATTAACTTTACTTATAACCAAATATTAATTATAGTAATCAATATAGTTTATTAGGAGAACAAATATGAATTTAGGATCGTTATTTCTTATAGACACTCTAGCTATAACTATTAGTGCTTTAGTTGCAGTCGTTGCACTTATAGTAATGCAGTATGCAAAGAATTATTTGCATGGTGATCAGAAGCAGGGTGCATTTTATGTCAAGTTGAGTGCTTTACTTGCAAGTACTTGGCTTATGCTGTTATCAAACAATATATTAGTTTTTATTGCATTCTTTTTCCTTGCAAATTACTTCTTGTCTCTACTTATGATACATAAGCAGGCTTGGGGGGCGGCGAAAGAGGCTGGAGGAATGGCACTTGGCTATTTTAGTCTTGGAGCTGTAGCTTTATTATCATTTGCTGGAATTTGTTATTACTCACTAGGTACTTTAAGTATTACTGAAATTGTTCAGAATTTAGGAGCTTTACCTAAGAATCTGTCAATCTTAGCTTTTGTTTCTTTACTAGTTGCAGCTTTAGCTCAGTGTTCACAGATTCCATTTCATAAATGGCTTTTATCTTCGATGAACTCACCAACTCCAGTTTCTGCTTTGATGCACGCTGGTTTAGTTAACGGCGGTGGTTTCTTGCTCGTGAGATTCCATACTTTGATTACTTCTGAGCCTAGCTTTATGGTTACTATTTTCTTCGCTGGAATAATTAGTGCTTTTATCGCAAGTCTCTGGTCATTCACTCAAAATACAGTTAAAGCCAAACTTGTCTGCTCAACAATCTCGCAGATGGGTTTTATGATTGCTCAGATTGGTTTAGGTTTGTTTGGTGCAGCTATAAGCCACTTATGTATGCACGGTTTCTTCAAAGCCTTTCATTTCCTAGCAGCAGGTTCAACTCTTACTAAAGAATATGTTAAGAAAGTGCCATTGTCATTACCTTCAAAGCTTTTCAGATTTGCTTTCTCACTTGCTGTTGCATACTTTGCTTTGCAGATCTTTATTTCACAAAGTCACATTGCTTTTGAGTGGTTCAGTAGCAGTTCAATACTTTTACTATTCGTATTCATGAGTTTAGCTCAAGTTGCTTATACTGTTTCGCAGCATTTACGCTCGTCATTCGTTTTTGCAATCGCAATATTCACTTCATTTACAGTATCTTTCCTCTACGGAAACATGATTCACTTGTTTGAATTATTCTTACAGCAAGATACTCAGGACTATATCTATCACATAACTATATGGCAATACTTTGCATTGGTTCCATTTGTTGGTGTATGGTTCGCGATGAATTTCAAACAAAACTTACTTGAAGCTTTACCTGAAGGACTTCAGTTCAAGCTTTACTCTATGATTCATAGTTCATCTTTAAGCCCGCTTAAAGTAAATACTGTGAACCGTTTCGATTATAACTACAAGGAGGCTAAATAATGGAAATTACTTTAGAAAAATTAGATAAGGCTCTGAAAACAGAGCGTCGTAAATTTAAATCAGATTCGTCAGTAAATAAGTCTGTAGTTAAGGCTTTAGTGGCAAATGCATCTAGTATAGTTAACACTGCTCCACCACTGAAAAACTTTATTGCTGATAACCCTACTAAAGGTTTTGAAGATCATGACTTCCTTGAAGCAACTAAGCTTATAGAGAAATACTTTAAAGCTAAATGTTTCCAGGATCGTGAACAGTATCAAAAGCTTGTCGCTGATGGTGAAATTGATCCTGAAATACTCAGATCTCTAACTGAGAAGTATAAAAAAGAAAAGTCAAATACGGCTGAGATTAAAATCCTGGCTCCAAATCTTAATCTTCGTAGTTCAGGTGATACTTTAGATCAGGTCAACAACTATACTAATCAATTTTGTGCAGGATTTTTAGATGAGACTGAGTCTGTCTGGGGAATGCCGCAGCGTGAGAAAGGTTTCTACTATGTTTGGAAGAACCTAATTGTTCACGATCCTAAATTCACCGGTGACTCCAAGCTGAAATCTTGGCTTGGCTCGCTCCCAGCTAGTCCAGAGGAATCTTTAAGTCTTGCGCTAACTGTTCTTGGTGTTGCAGAAGACGATAAGCTCGAGTATTTAAGGCTTAGTCTTAGTTCACTTCCAGGTTGGGCTTCATATATCAAATGGCGTGAGGCTCATGAACACTGGGATCACTTTAAGTATGATGTAAATCTGCTTGAGTATTTGGCTGTAAGACTTCATTTAGAAATTGTTTTCTTGAAGATGTTCAAGTCTTATGTTCCTAGAAAAGAAGAGTCTGTGACTATTACTAGGCAAGAGAAGGAAGGTGAGATCCCAGTTCATGTTTATCAAGAAGCTCTTGAAAGAACCTATCAGAAACAGTTAACTGATATCATCGAGACTAATCTTATAGGCGAGGCTAATAGCCAAGCTGTTGATAAGAGTCTAGCTCAGATGATCTTCTGTATGGATGTTCGTTCTGAAGGGATTCGAAGATCTATTGAATCTGTCTCTACTGTTGAAACTTTAGGTGCAGCAGGTTTCTTTGGTTTACCTGTAAGCTACAAAAAGTATGACGAAGAGTTTGCTGAAGATACTTGTCCAGTTTTAATTAAACCAGTTCACAAAATTGAAGAAATGGTTCATCCTAAAACTTTGGATAAATTTGCAGATTTCCAATTTACTAAGTCTCTAAATGATTTACTGATTAAAACTTATAAATCATTAAAGACCAATGTTGGAACTTCATTTATTTTTGCTGAAGCTGCAGGTATACTTTATATGGCTATGATGCTGTCTAAGACTTTCTTCTCTAAGATGAAAGTTCTTTTCAAAGATAATAATAAGAAGTCTAAGGACAAAGTCTATTTCGATGCGAATGTTGATTTGAGTGCTAGTAATCCAAGTGGTCTAACTCTAAAAGAACAAGTTTTCTTCTCAGAGACAGCACTTAGATTAATGGGACTTACGAAAAACTTCTCTGAGTTTGTCATCTTCACTGGTCACGGAAGTACTACTGAGAACAATCCTTACGCAGCTGCTCTTGATTGTGGTGCTTGTGCCGGTCAACACGGTGGTGATAATGCTAAGGCGGTAGCTAAGATACTTAATAACCCGGAGGTTAGAAAAGAGATAGCTAATAACGGAATTCATATCCCAGAGAATACTGTTTTCCTTGGTGCTGAGCATGACACTACTACAGATGAAATCGAGATCTATGATATTGATATCGTTGACCCTGAGAAGCGTCAGCGTATAGATATGCTGAAATCTAAGCTTGGAATCGCTGCAACTATCAATAGAGAGAGTCGTGAGCTTACTAACGTTTCAGCTAAGGTTAACAAGAAGCTCCACACAGGTTCAGTTAATACTGAAGAGCTTGGTATTGATGAGATCGATCACGATAAAATCATATTCAAGTCTCAAGATTGGTCAGAGACAAGACCTGAGTGGGGACTTACTGGTAATATCGCTTTCTTTATCGGTGCAAGAGGTTTACTCAAAGGTTCTGATCTGAGAAACAGAGTGTTCATGCATTCATATGATTGGGAAGGTGATACTGAAGGTTCTGCTCTAGAGACTATTATGAGTGCTCCTATGGTTGTTACTCAGTGTATCAATGGTCAGTATTACTTCTCGAGTATGGATAATGTTAACTTTGGTAGTGGTAGTAAGATTACTCATAACGTAGTCGGTGACTTCGGAGTAATTCAAGGTAACTCTAGTGACTTACAGACGGGTCTTACTCTTCAGTCGATATTTAAAGATGATGAGACTCTACTGTATAATCCACAAAGATTATGTGTCTATATTCAAGCACCTTTATCTAGAGTGGAAGATATATTAGATAGAAACGCTAACTTAAAAAACTTATTCACAAGAAATTGGTTATATTTGAAAGTAATCTGTCCAATCGAGAATAAAATTATTACAATTAACTAAGGTGATTTCTTATGAGTGAATTTAAATTAGCTAAAGATTCGGGAATTGAATTAAACGAAATGTTGAAGCTCGAAGTCGTTGTAACTGGTGATGACCAAGAAACGGTTACTACTATGATGAAAGATGAAGGAGTCACGGGTTATACCGTGATTCCTCATGTCTCTGGTTACGGTCATTATGGACATCATGAGGGACGCATGTTGTTCAATGATAAGTCTAGTTTTGTGTTGATTATGGTTGTAGCGCCAGAGAATGTTATTAACAATATCGCTGAAGGTATAGAAGCTTTATTTAAAGGTAAATCAGGAGTTATGTTTATTTCTGAAGTATCTGTTGCTAGGGTGACTTATTTTTCTTAAGTAACTCTTAGCTTATTTTTAAATAGAACTGTCTTACTTAATATCAAAAGGCACTGAAAACATGATTTTCAGTGCCTTTTGAATTCTAACGGGGAATAAATATAAATATAAATATGTTTCTAAAGGCTAGATTATTTTTTATATTAGCAATTATTTTTTTATTACAGAGTGCTTCTGATATTAAAGCAAATGATACTAAGGGCAATGATTTTGAGCTTAATAAGATTTCTTTATCCTCTTATGTAAAAGATTTTATTGATCCATATGCAACTGTAAAAGGTGAGATTAAGCAAAAGACAGATGAACTTAAACAAATTCAAGAGTCACTTTCTGTACTTAGAAAAGAGAAAATTTCAAATGAAGAACGCTTGATTTTAAAAAATAAAGAGAAAGAATTAACTGAACGTGAAATATCTAAATTAAGATTTAAGTCTTCTCCAACAGATCAGACTAAGCTCAAAGAATCAAGGGCGAAACTAAGTTCGATTAAGCTAGAAATTAATAATAGTAAGCAAGAAGCTAAGAGTTTGAACGGTGAAATAAAATTAAAAGAGAGTAGATTAGAGATTTTAGCGAAGGAAGTTGATCTTGAAAAAAATAGTCTATATAGTGGACTGAAAATTTAAACCAAAAATTTTTTTTTAGAAGGTGTGAAAGTTTCCATTAACTATTTAAAATTTT
>JAKVAO010000049.1 GCA_022447685.1 Candidatus Caenarcanales bacterium
TCTAATTCTGAGGCTGGACTTGATAATATTATTCCTCTACATAAACTGGCTTCCTAATTCGAGGGGTTGACAATTTAAATTCAATTAAATCATTGATTGAAGATGCGATGAACGGTAATATCACTGATGTAAACCTTCAAAATGAAAAGCAGGAAGAACTAAATCAGTTACTTTCTAATTTAGATGATATCGCTGATAACGCCACTATTGTTGGTAGAAGCGTATTTAATGGTAATTTTAATGTAACTATTCCAACTGGTTCTGATGAAGGGTTTCATCTGGATTTAACATCAAATCCAGATGTTATTTATGATTTACAGAGTATTGACAAGATTATTCAGAGAAGATTTAATGGTTTGTTTGATC
The DNA here is from genome assembly GCA_022447685.1 of Candidatus Caenarcanales bacterium. GTDB lineage: Bacteria > Cyanobacteriota > Vampirovibrionia > LMEP-6097 > LMEP-6097 > DT-14. The sequence goes on from JAKVAO010000049.1 coordinate 367, forward strand.
GTTGTGGTGAAGAGGTGAAGAGTAACGACGATTATATTGTTATTGGTGCAAGAGATACTTCAACCTTTGGTGAGCATGATAAAGATTCAAATGGTGTTCAGCTTACTGGTCAGGATTATATAGATTCCAATAGGGACAATAAAGACGGTATTATTCAAGTTGTACAGAGAAGTACTGGTAAAATGGCGCGTATTTCTATAAAAAGCTAATCCAAATAGCAGATCTGCTATACAGTCAAAAACTTCTCAAAATGATATTACTTTAAATCAACTTTATAAGAGTATTGATATGAATTTAAATGATTCAAGTGCGAATCAATTGAAGACTTATATCAATACCTTTGTATGCAGTGAGCCAGCTTCGGCTGCTAAGATCTTATCTGTTTTACCGGATTCGATTACTGGATTACTTGCAGGGTCGATTTAAGGTGAACTAATAAGAAGCTCATACCTTCATTAGAAAGACATTGAATTTAACGTTATCTTAAGTTGATTTCCGTGTATATATTAAAATGGAATCTTGGGGGAGATAAAATGAACACTGAATTTAATAGTATTTTAGGTTCTAAAACAAGATTATCTAATCAGTTAAATAGACTTAGAAGCCCTACTAATACTAGAGCTATATCTCGTATTAGACAAGAAAATACTACCGCAAGAGGTACTCCGATTAAAGTTAAAGTAGATTACCAAAAAGTTATTAGAACGCGTGACAGTAACAATAAATTAAGAAAAATAAATAATTCTATAGAGTCTCTTACAGATTCGTTCAATGAAGTTTCTACAGTTTCGAATAGTTTCACGCAAGCTAAAGCTGATCTGCTAGCGATAAAAGAAATAGTTGAAGATACACTAAATGGTAACGTCGAAACTATAGAGGAACAAGTGGCAAAGCAAAAAGATTTAAATGCATTAGTAGCTGACCTAGATGGTCTTTCTGAAACCGCTACTATTGGTGGTAGAAGTGTTTTCAATGGTAACTTTAATGTGAGTATTCCTACAGGTATAAATGAGGGAGTCGAGATTAGCTTAACCTCGAATCCTGACGTTGTTTATGATCTAACTTATGAGAAGAAGTACAATAGCTCTTTTGAAGGTTTTTTCGATGAATTTGGAGAAGAAGTTGTAAGTAACTCTGATTATCTTGTAATAGGTGCTAGAAATACTTCAATTTTCGGAAGTGATGGTGTATATAATCCAAATTCTAATAATGATAATTATCTTCAATATAATAAAGATAATGTAGATGGTTCAGTTGAAATATATGATAAAAATTCGGATAAGAAAGTTAGATTAACCTCTCATAATTTAAGGTATGCTTTAGGGCTTGGCTTTTTTCAGGTACAAAATGAATTTGCAAATATTCAGTTAGGAGATTCTCTTGCAATAGAGGGAAATATGTTAATTATAGGAGCTTCTAGAATCGATGGTAAAGACGTTAACGCAAACCAAAATGATAAAGAAGGGAAAGTTCTAGCTATAGATTTAACTAAAGTTAATTTTGATGCGACAAATAACTTTAGTCTTTTTCAAAGTGGAGCTTTAAAAGATTTAACCAATCCTAACGTCTCTGGCGAGGATCACTTTGGTAAAGCTGTTGCTATAGATGATGGACTCATATATGCAAGTACCTATAACGGTAACTCTGATTCAACTATTTCAATTTTTGATACCAGTGGTAACTTAGTTAATGAAATTGAAGCCCCTACTAATACTATTTCTTTTGGATATGAACTCTCTATTACCGATGATAAGGTAATTGTTTCAGGTTATTTGGAGAATGGCAATAATGGTAATACTGAAGTTGGTGCTTTGTTTGTTTATGATAAATCTGATTTGAGTCTTAGCCCAACTGTGATTACTTCTCCTTTGGAGGATCAAGGTTTTCAATTTGGTAATTCACTGGACGCTGCTGCTTATGGCAATACTATAGTGGTTGGTGAGCATAGATCTGGTCAGGGAGCTAATGTCATGTTGGCAGGTGCTGTGCATTTATTTAATGCAAAAACTGGAGAGTACCAAAAATCACTTGAACCTACATCTACTATGCTATCAAGTGGTGATCAGTTTGGAAGTGCAATTGCAATCAATGATAAATTCGTTGCTGTAGCTGCTTCTGGTGATGATGACGCGGGTGATAATGCAGGAGCTGTATATATTTTTGATAGAGAGAGCGGTATAGAACTTGCGAAGATTAACAATACTGGTTCTGAAGGTTTTGGTACTTCGATAGAGCTTGAAGGAGATAAAATTTATATTGGATCTATTAGAGATTCAATTATTGGTGACATAGGGAACTATTCTGATGTTTTGATAGAAGAAGCTGGAGCTGTATATGAATACGATCTCAGTAGTCTTGAGCTTGAGGTTCCTGAGGATTCTAGTGAACCTAATACCGTAAATCCAAATATCAATATTTCAGCTAGTGATTTAGCTAGTGCTAATTTAAATAGTATCGCTAGTGGTAATATAGAGCTTGCAGAAGCTACACTTGCTCAGGTTGAAGGTTTATTGCAGGGGCTGGAAACTTATGAAAATGATCTTATGAGCGCTCAAAGTAAGCTTGAAAGTAAAATAAATGTTCTTAGCGCTGAAAAAGAAACTACTATTGAAATTAATCAATTGATCAATGATGAACTAAAAGCATCTGAACAAGCTCAAAATTCGCTTGGCTTTAAAGATAATCAATTTAGTAGAGAAGAAGAAACTACAAGTAGTCAATCATCTATTCTCACTATAGATCAACTATATGCAAATATTGATGCTAATTTAGACGACAAAACAGCGACTCAGTTAAAAACTTATATTAATACTTTTGTGTATGCCCAGCCAGCTACGGCTAATAAAACATCGTCAAATGTATTGCCTGATACAGTGAATGATTTATTAATTGGTGCTATATAGTCAAATTAAGATAATCTTTAACGCTTTATTAATAAAAAAAAAGTATATATAGACTATGAGACCTATATTAACAGCTTGTCTGTTTAGCTTTTTGTTCGGTTTTTGGACAAATGTAGAGGTGAAAGCATATAAGTTCAAGCTTGCAAGTATAAAATTTGTTGATATTTATCCAGGTCAAGGAGCGAAAGATAAAGAAGCCTCGCCTAATGACTATGATATTCATGAAAAAATAGAAATTCATGGTAATAAATCCAAAAAATCTAAGGATAAAGCTAAAAAAATGAAAGTTAAGGTCTCTTCTGACCAAAGAGTGGGACCTATGACCCTGAAAGTCAAAATGAACCCTTTTAATAGAAATAGAAGTCAAGCTAGTCTAAATTTAGATGTGGTTGAATCCTATGATATTTTGACGCACAAAAAACGTTTTACTTGTGATCTGATAAGTTGGGAAAAAATTAAACAGCTAAAAGCCTATGTGTCTAGAGACACTATAAATGAAGTAATAGCGACAGTTAAAGCAGAGCTTAAGCCTGAAGAGTAGTAAGAGCATTTTATATTATTAAGATTGGAGGATTCACCGTTACTGATCTCTCTGGAGCTGATTGAAGTTTTAGTCGCAAAGCTTTCAAATAAAATCTCAGCCGGATCAATGATATTCTTCTTGCTTTCTTTAAAATGATTTTTGAGAAGAGCATAATGAGTGCAGCCAAGTATAATTTGGGTTTCATCGCTAGTGATATTCTCTGAAATGTACTCACTCTCCATGATATTGAATGCTTCATCGTATTTGGAAGCTTCTATCAGTGGTACTAGCTTCGGGCAGGCAACTGGAACTATGTTTACTCCCCAATCTAGATACTTCTGTGAATTAATATTAGCTTCAGTAGCAAGATATAAGTAATTATGAGATTGGGTTTCTTCTTGGAGGAAATAATTTTTCATTGCAGAGTAAAGATTGAAAGTTTCGAATGAATATTTACCTAGTTCTAGTTCTGGAAAGAGGTTGGAACTGGTATTGCAGGCTGATACAAAGTAATCTACTTGCTGATTAGAAGCAAAGTCTGCAAATTCATAGACATAGGACTTCAAGTCACTTACAGACTTTGAACCATAGGGCGCTCTTAGAGTATCTGCTATGTATATTAATTCAATATCTTCATTCAAAGATATTTGCTTGAGTTTATCAATAAAAACTCTTAAAACAGATAAGCCGCCCAAGCCTGAATCATAGAAAGCTATTTTCATTTATTGATTAATATATTTAATAATACCTGAAGCTATAGCTTTAGCTAATTTATCTTGGTAATCCTCTGTTACGATTTTCTTTCTTTCTTTTTTGTTAGTCATAAAGCCTAACTCAAGCAAAACAGATGGAGCTTTAGTGTACTTGCAGACCCAGAAAGCAGCTTTCCTAATATTGCGATTAGGCATCTTAACTTGGTCTAGAAGTTCTTTGTGCATTACCTTAGCAACTTTATATCCATTGGATGAATAGTAATAAGTCTGTAGACCGTCCATAGCAGGGTTAGTAGCTATAGCGTTAACGTGAACAGAAACGAATAAATTAGGGGAAATACTCTTGGATATTTCAACACGCTCAGCAAGAGAAATAAACCTATCCTCTGATCTGGTTAAGTAAGCTTTTACTCCTTTGGCTTCTAGTATAGCTTTTACTTTTCTTGATATTGCTAAAGTAATATCTTTCTCGTCGTGACCGCCATAGCTTGCACCTGGATCATAACCACCGTGACCTGCATCTATTACAACTTTCTTCTGTAAATTCTTATGTGCTGGAATACCAGAGAGATCTAAACCACTCTCTTCTTCTTTGGCTGCTTGAGATTCATTCACTAGCTCTGCGCTCTTTTCTTTACTATTATTATCCGGCTTATTAGGAGCAATAACTATAGTTAAGCTTTTCTTACTGGAAGATTTAATAATATCTGCTTTGAGATCATTTTTCTTCAGGTCGAAAACTATTCTCGTTACCGGTTTACCCAGAGTCGCTAAACCAAATCTAACATTGGCAACAAACTGAGTTTCTTTGAACTGGTTAGATCTAAGTGATTCTTCGAAAGCCACATCTATGATGTCGACAACGAAACGCTCAGGTTTTTTCAAGTATAAGAATTTATAATCTATTTCTTTGCTGGATTCAACGATAAATACAGTTCCTTTGTCTTTTCTATCGATTAGATTTAGGTTTAATAATTTATCTTTCAGTATTGGGACAACTTTCACGTCATCAGAGTCAGGACCGACAACGCATAGTTCTCTTTCGTTGGAGCTTAGCTTGATTTCTCTTTGTTCATAGTCTTTAGCGCCAGCTAGAACTATTCTTACTGTTGATTTATTGAATTGGCTGACTTTGATGGATTCGTAACCAGTACTTAGGTTTACTTTTAGAGATGAACTTCTCAGGTAAGCGCCGATAAGATCTATTACTAGTCTCTCTGGTTTTTCAAGTATTAGCGAACGGACGTTTATAGGGTGGTCAGCTTCTATATAAAGATTACCGTTTTTGAATCTTACGTCTTCTACTTTAGTAAGGTTCACAGATAGATTGAAATATATGGTTTGCCCAATATTATCTATTTTGATTTTGTGTAACAGCGACCTGTCTTTAGACTCTATTACAATTCTTACTACTTCTTCTTGGAATTGAGCTACTTTGACTTCTTCTATTGGTCCATTATCGAGTTTAAAAGTTTTATTCTTGCCTTTGAGTTCAGCATTATAAATATCAAAAACTAAACGGTCTGGCTCACTATAGAGCTTCTTCGCGAATTTAATAGTAGAGAAAGAATTATGAGGTATTTTCAGTATGCCATGCTTGAGGCTGACGTTTTTCACTGTGATTTTTTTATCAGCTGCTTGAATGTCTAAATGGAAAATAGACATAGCAAAAATTATAAGCAAAGAAAAGATGCTTAGTCTATTGAAAAAAGATTTCTGAATTAAAGTCATAGAAATATTAGATATACCTACTAGCAATATTATGACATTATATTGAAAACTAGAAAATAGCTTGCTGAAAATATAATAATAACTACAGAAATATAGAGTAGAATAATAAACTCTATGCCGGAAAAAATTAAGGTCGCAATAGTTGGAAGCACTGGTTATACTGGTGTAAAACTGATTGAATTACTTTTGGATCATCCTTTAGTAGAAATCGTAGCTGTTACTAGTGAGCAGTATAGCGGGCAAGCTTTTAGTGAGGTTTACCCTGCTTTTCTAGATATTTTCGATCAAAAATGTATCAAATTAGAAGAACTCGCTGCTAAGTCTGAAGCTGAAAATATTAAGTTGATTTTCTTTGCGACGCCTAATGGTATTGCTATGGAACGTGCTCATGCCTTCATTACTAGAGGTATAGATATTATTGATTTGAGTGCTGATTTTAGACTTAAGGATTTGGAAACTCATTTTAAGTATTATCAACTGGAAAGAAATCAAGATTCTGTAGATTTGAATAATGAGGCTATATATGGACTTTGTGAAGCCAATGCTTCAAAGATTAGAGCAGCTAAAGCATCTATTGCTGAAGGCGTATTGATTGCTAATCCTGGTTGTTATCCAACAGCCTCTTCTCTTTCTATATTAGCTTTTCTCGATTTTAATAAAAGATCTAAGAATAATAATTTAACTGAACTCTTTAATCTGCAAGATATTATTATTGATGCGAAGTCTGGTGCAAGTGGTGCTGGACGTAAAAGTACTACTGCAAATCTTTTCTGTGAAGTTAATGAATCGTTTAAGGCATATAATCTAGCTCATAAACACAGACATAACCCTGAGTTGGAGGAGTTTTTCTCTATTTACTCTGAAACCAAGATTAATTTAACTTTTTCACCACACTTATTGCCTATGACTAGTGGTATTCTAGCGACTTCATATTTTAGTTTAAATAAAGCTGCACTGAGTGAATTTGATCTGGATGATAAGGCTGAAGATATTAATAATAAACTTAGAGAGATTGTAACTGAGTTTTATAAAGACTCTCATTTCGTGAAAGTTCTGAAACCTGGTCAATACCCTAATACTGCAAGTGTTAAAGGTACTAATAATGTTCATATTCAAGTTGAATACGATGAGTATACTAATAAAATTATAGTTTGTACTGTGATTGATAATACTGTGAAGGGTGCATCTGGACAAGCAATACAGAACATGAATTTACTATATGGTTTCGATGAAAATCTAGGATTAAATCAAAAAGTTAGAGTGATTTAACCTAAATTTAAACTGAATTTGTTAGATTAACTATAAGGTTTTTTACTCCGTTTTGGAGTGTTTGTTGCCATTGAAAAATGGTTGGGACTAGGAATGAATAAAAATACAGTAATTAAGCAGGAAGCTGCTGATGATTATATTGTAGTTGAACTTGAGCACGAACAAGTACCGCTATTCGAGGAAAATGATTTTTACATAGATGCAGAGGAGAGTCTAGTAAACAAAGAAGATAAGCCGAGCTGGCAATGTATACAGAGAAGAGAACAATGTCATCAAAAAGGAGATGATATGAAACTCTTATGTACAGAAGAAAAAGACCAGATAAAAGAAGATATTGAGCTTTGTTTAGTGGATTCTGCTTTTGCAAATATAGTTGGAGAAGGATACTATATAGAGGATCTTTATACCCTTAATGCTGAAGTTTACACCGAAGAAGAATTAACTGCTGTAATGGATTTGTCTGAATATTATATTTCAAATCAAGTCAGCTATGCAATTAAACTACTTCTGGTAGAGAGGCTGAGAGCTTATTTAGATCTGAAGCTAAATGTAACAGCAATTCTTAACCTTACTAAGTCTGTTTTGGAAAATATTGATGGACAGCTTGGTTATGACGATGAGATTAACTCACTTGCTTATAATTTCGATAATATAATTCACGAGAATATTTTCTACAGAGATACTTTAGAGATTGAGTTTTCTTCTCTAGCTTGGCTCAGGTTAAATGATATTCAAAGAAAAAATATTGAAGTCTTCTTAAGAAAAGAACTTGAACATAATTTCCTGAATTTTGATCACTTCAAAGAAGTGAATATCTCTGATATTCCAAGAATTAAGTTTTTGATTAGTTCTAAGCAGGAAGAGGAGTTAGAGGATTTTCAGACTTATTTATTATTAAGTTCACTTGAACTTGAATTTAGTGATTATATAATGAAGAACCCATATTTGCTTTCTAGAGACGAATTCAAAAGCTGTGAGGAACTTACTGTTCTTCTGATTAATAATTATCAAAAAACTAATCTAAGAACTTTATTACTAATATTTGCAAAAGAAAAGTATGATTCAGGGCAACATATAAAGTCTATATTTGAATCTAGTATTGAGATTTTGAAAAGAGCAAAGCAGAAAGTTAGCTATGAAGTCGATCTCGATTTAAAACTAAATAGCTATGCTTTTGAGAACTATTTTGACCTTATTAAAAATAAAGTTGAGTTCTCGATAATCAATGAAATTTGTATGAATCATAAGACTAAGAGAATAATTAATAAACAATTACAGACAGCTAATTTTACAGAAGCCGAGAAGCAAGGTTATTTAGTTAGTAAGTATTCTTACTCTAGTTATAACGAATATATTAAACAAGAAGATTTTATATTCAAGGTTTTTAATCACTAAAAAACTCGATTATTGAGTTTATTAACTATCATCTTTTTTTGTTATCTTAACTTTGTATGATGATACATGGATGGTATCGGCGCTAAACCGTTTAATGAAATAAATTTTGGACTCAGTAATAGTATCACTAATAAGTGTCATAAATCTTCAAGCTTATCTATTGGATCATCATTAGTCTCTTATATTATCAAAAATCAATACGGGAAAATTATTGGCTTTCAACTCTTGAATACTAATTTTGCTAATGAAAAGCAGGAACCTAAGCAAATAAATGCAACTGTACTGGTTGGTGGAAACAAGCAGATTGATATAAAAGTTCCATATGATAACCATGAAGAACTGAAAAACCATAGTAAAGCTAGCTCTCTTCTTGAGCATGTATATGTCAACCCCCTAAAACCCTAGACAGTTTTGTATCTTAAATTTTCATTTACAATAGAATCAATTTTCTCATAATATTTATTTTTAAAATCACTAGGAGACATTTTAAGAGCAGAATGAATTCTTTCTTTGTTGTAATAGTTGATAGTTGCACAGATTGCTTCAATTAGCTGAGCTTTATCCTGAAATCTATTTGCTGAACCCAAATCAAATTTAAATCCAGAGTAAAAAGCTTCTTGAAAACCATTTTCCCAAGGAGAAGCTTTTTTGCTCATTGAAATTTTGATTTCATGTTTTTTAAGTAAATTTGTGTAACTTTCTGATTTGTATTCACTTCCTTGATCACTATGTAATATTAGGGGAAGCTCTACTGATCTTTGTTGCGCGTGATTAAAAGCTTCTTCAACCAGGTCTGCACTATGATCTCTTCTGATGATGAAGCCAACTATTTCCCGAGAAAAAATATCAAGTACTGTTGCAAGATAAATGAAGCTATTTTTAAATGGGATGTATGTAAAATCAGAAGCCCAGACTATATTTGGTCTAATTGGGCGTAAATTCTTTGTTAGATTAGGATATGTTAATTTTGAATGATTATGATTTTCTTGCTTTCTTGGCTTTTTCTTGCGCCTTGGTGTGATATCTAGGCTTAGTTTCCTTGCTATTCTAGATATTCTTTGTTTACCAGCCTGTAATTCAGTAGCAATCCGAGTTACACCATAGCTTTTATGCTTTTCTTTGACCTCCTGAATTTTTACAGCAAACTCTTTATCAGATCTATTTATAAATTTACTAAATCAAACTATCAAGAAGATATGTTTCCTGATACTGTGATTGATAACATTAATGAATTAAATGCTCACGACAATGAGCTCGTTGGGATACTTTTAACAAGAACTGAAGGTTTAGACCAAAAACAATTGTTAACACACTATCGTGATGAATTTAATTTTGCCTTTAAGCACAATATACCTGTAGTTCTATGCTAAAAATAGTTTTATTTACTTCTCAGTTTTCTCAGTATCTTCATCTTTTTCTTTGATTGCTTCAAGTTCAAGATCGAGAAGAGCAATTTTATCTAAGATCTTAGGATTTATTTCTTTTAAGCCATGCTTAGAATCTTTAAGTAAAGTAACGGCTTTTATTAATTGTTTATCCTTAGCGTCTTCTGGAGTCCTTGTCCCGAAAGGTTCATTAACATCGAAGAACCAAGGACCACGGCTATTCTCATAATCGTATTTATCTAATTTAACTTCATGATCAGGCTTGATACCAACTTTATTGATGTCTGTTTTATCTGGTGTTAAGTACTTTGCGATGGTTACATTAAGACCACTACCGTCATTGAGTTTATTGATAGCTTGAACCAGACCTTTACCGAAGCTAGTTGAACCTACTAGTTCTGCTCGATTATTGTCTCTAAGCGCTCCACTGAAGATTTCACTTGCACTTGCACTGCTACCATTGATTAGAACTACCATAGGTTTATCAGTGGTGATTACTTTTCTTGCTTTGAAGGAGCTAACATAATTTTCTTTATTGACAGTACTTACAATAACTCCATCTTCTAAGAACATGTCTGAGATTACCATAGCGTTATTGAGTAAACCACCTGGATTGTTTCTTAAATCGAGAATGTAAGCTTTAGCTTTCTTGTCTAATTTATTGATTGCCGCAAGCAGCTCACCAACTGTGTCTTTCGAAATGAAAGTACTTAGTCTTATATAAGCAATATCATCAAAAATAATCTTAGCTTGACCATCAGGAATAGCTCTTATAGGAATCTTATCTCTTTTGATAGTTTTGCTCAGCTTCTCTTTTTCTCTTTGGATAGTTAGAGTAACTTCGGTCCCAACTGGACCTCTTATTTTCTTAGCTGCTTCTTCTATAGATAAACCCGATGTATTTTCACTATCAATTTCAATAATAAGATCATTAGGTCTAAGGTCAGCATTGGCTCCAGGAGTACCTGAGATTGGCGCTATAACTATTACTCTCTGCTCTTTATCTAAACCGATTTGAATACCTACACCTGTAAGTTCAGCTTCAATAGAATTCTTTTCATCTTTGAATGATTCTTTATCTAGAAAGCGGGTATATCTGTCTCCTAGACTTGCAACCATAGTTTCAATGGCTTTATATACGTCTTTCTCGTTTTCGATGTAAGTGTCATAACGATGTCTCCACATTTCCCACTCTTGACCATTGTATTCAGAGTCGACATAGTCCTTCTCAATAATTTTCCAAACTTTGTCATAGATATCTATATACTTACTGTGCTCTTCAGCACTGACTTTTTTGGCTTCTATGGCAACTTTGTCTTTACTAGCTGTTTTGGCTTCTAAATTAGTTTGAAAAGAAAAACCAATAGCTAGATTAAAGAAAATTACAAATAATAACTTATAAATTCTCACTATCTTATTATTCTATCAGCACTTTAAAATATCAATATTTTATTTTTTTTCTTTGTTAACAAAGGCAATTGCAACAGTGCTACCAAAGAAACAGAGTAAAGATGCCATGAAGAGAATAACTATGGCAAGAACTATGTAAAAACCAGGCTCCAGTTCTGTTAGTAAAGGCATTTCAGCTTGTGATTGCATTCTCAGTTGCTCATTAATCATATCGAGTAGGATTTTTTTGACATCTGCATTCTGTAATTTCCAACTGATAATCAGTGAAATTAATGAACCTGAGATTAAACCACAACCAATCCCGAGTATAGACGAATCTAAGATACTAAGTTCATAGAATTTATCTTCTTTGCCTGATTTAAAGAAAACACTAGCAAGAAAACCACCTATAAAGTAGTTTAGAAGCGGAGCGCCAAGAAAAGGCAAAACCAGAACAGTATTCAATAAAACAGTAATAAGAGAAGATATCAGTATAGGTCTAAAATAAGGATCCATTACTTATTCAGACCTCTCACTTGCTCTTCTTTGATAATAGATATCTTTAGCTGAAGCTGGATAATACCATTTAATTAATTGATCTTTGCCGCCGAGTACATAATCTTTGGATTTATCTTTGATTTTAAAGGCTGCTGCATTACCAGAAGCAAGTACGAAACCGTATTTGTCAGCAAAACTAAAAGAGCTTTGTCCAAAGTTAGGGAAAACATCCCCTTCATAAAGAACTTTACCGGTATCTACAGAGATAATCTGGAACCAGGCTGTATCAACTATCTCGAAGTTAAGTTTTACTTTCCCCTTAGTTACAGGGATTACAGGTTTTATTTCTTTTTTTGGTTCAGGCTTTTTAATATCTTCTTTTTTAATTTCCTTAAGAGTTTTTTCTATTTTCTTTTCTGCTATTTCTTTACTTGCAGCTTTTTGAATTTCTTTAGCTTTTTCTACTTTTTTCTTTTTTGACTCAATATTTTTCTTTTCAGCCTTCGCTTTATTATTTTGGGCTTTTTGTTCAATGAGGTTAGAGGCTTTATTTGATTCTTTTGTCTTTTCTTTTGCTTTAGATTGATTTTTACCAGTTTCTTTATCAGGTATTTTCAGGGTTGGGGTTTTTAAACTTGCAGTATTAGATATTTTCTGTGAGCAGTTTTTTAGGAAAAAACCAAAAGATAGCACTAGAATAAAAAAGAATCCAAGTACTTTTAGAATATTTTTTAATGTTGAAACTCTTTTAAGCTTGGTCAGTTCTGGGCTGACTTCTTTTCCTGAATTACTAAGATTGACAAAGCTTTGTTCTGATAAGTTGGAGCTGTAATCACTTAGGATATTATTAGCGTCTTCAATTTTAAGTGTTTTTAAAAGTATTTTTAGGAAACCATTCAGGCAAGCATCTTCTGGCAATTCATCTCTGATGCCTTCTTCGATATTAATAATGTTGGTGTAGCCAACGCGCGATTTATCAGATAAGTCTTTTACACTTAACCCCTGATCTGATCTAGCTTCTTTTATTAACGATCCAATTTTTGCTAAGGCTTCACTCATATAATTACCTTGGGTTTAACAAGAACTTTCCCCGAATCCTGAGGGGCTACAGATGCGATACCTATAAACTCATCAGATTCCCCTATACATTGTATAAGCTCCTGCCCAAAATTTAAAGAATTTTCTAAAGATAAAAATTTACCTTGCTGTATTTCTATAGATTTTTTAGCATCTAAGCGTAGCTTAGGAATGCTGATAAGCCTAGTAGGATTGATGAAATGCTTATGAACTGTATCTAAATTGATAGCATCCAGGTCAACCGAGTTTTCAATTAATAATGAATTGGATTCGCTTCGTATAAGTTTTTTTAGGTGTCCACCTAAGTCTCTTGCTATAGATCTTATGTAAACACCTGCTTTGCAGGATATAGAAATATGAAGTAAGGGAAATTTATAATCAAGTATGTTTATTTCTTTGATATGAACTTTACGTTTTTTGATATCCTCTAGGCTTAAATCTTCGCCATTGCGCATCATCTCATAGAGTTTTTTACCTTTGATTTTGATTGCACTGTAGAGTGGAGGTAATTGCTCAAAGTCACCATGCATTGCAGCTAATTTAGATTTTATTTCATCTAAATCCAGTTTTTGTTTATGGATTTCTTCAAGTTTCTCTCCAGTGAGATCATCAGTATCTGTTGTGTATCTTAAATCTACAATTGCTTCATAAGCCTTAGTCTCAGGCAGAAATCTAAGTAACCTAGTCGTGCTAGAAACAGCAACAGGTAGTACTCCAGATGCGAAGGGATCTAAGGTACCGCTATGGCCAATTTTTTTGATATTAAGTTTCTTTCTCAGTTTAGAGATGACATCATGTGAGGTGATGCCTTCAGGCTTATTTATATTTAAAAAACCAAAAAGGTCCATTCTTTTATCCGTGGTTTGCCTCGTCAGACTCTACAGCTTTGTCGATTAAATTAATTAGTTTAACAGAGTCCTTCAAAGATTCTGTTAAAACGAAGTGTAATCTAGGAGCGTACTTAAGGTTTATTTGCCTTGCAACATTACCACTAATGGCTCCAGAGTGTTCATCGAATGCTGCTTTTACAGCGGCTTGAATTCCAAAGTCATCTATTAGATCTGGATCCATGATTGAGAAAAATACTTGCGCTGAAGATAGGCTAGTGTTCATTTCTACATCAACTATAGAAACCAAACCACCAGAAATTCTGTCGTCTTTGATGCTGTTATTCCAGAGCATAGTAGCTATTTCTCTTTGTATAGCTTTAGCGACTCTTTTTCTTCTTTCGTAACCTTTTTTTATAACCAAGCTAGATCTCCTATTATAAATTACTGAATTTAAGATTATAACTCAGTTTTAGCAATTTCTTTGATGGTGTAACACTGAATAGTATCACCTTCTTCAAGATCATTGTATCTCTCAAAGCTAATACCACACTCGAAACCTTCTTTAACTGATTTCACATCGTCTTTGAAACGTTTCAAGTAATCAAGTTTACCTTCATAGATTTGAACTCCGTCTCTAAGAACTTTCGCTTTCTGGTTTCTCTGAAGCTCACCAGAAGTTACGTAAGAACCGGCGATTTTACGTTTATCTATAATAAATATCTTACGAATTTCAGCTTCACCAAGATCAACTTCTTCAAGATCAGGATCGTGTAAACCAAGTACAGACTTACCAATATCTTCGATTAACTTATAAATGATTTCATAGGACTTGATTTTGACACCCAGTTTCTCAGCAAGTTTAGCTGTTTGCGAGTCAGTACCTACGTGGAAACCAATAACTAATGCTTCAGTATTTTCAGCTAGAGTAACGTCATTTGCTGTAATAGAACCAGATTCAAAAACAATAGGTTTCACTAGAACTTCATCAGTAGAGAGTTTGTTAAGTTCAGCTGCTATAGCTTCTGCTGAACCTTGAACGTCTGCTTTGATAATAACTCTAAGTTCTTTAGCCTGACCTTCTTTGATCTCTGATGCGAAAGCAGATATACCTTTGAATCTCTTATCTTCTAATTCTTTATGCTTCTCTTCATCAGCAAACTTCTTAGCTTCCTGAATACTAGAGTAAACCTTAATAGGATCACCCGCTTTAGGAACGCCAGATAGACCTAGGATTTTGACTGGAGTAGAAGGACCAGCACTGTCTTTCTTCTCACCGTTCTCATTGAATATGGCTTTAACTCTACCGCTCTCAGCTCCAGCTGCGATAATATCACCTATTCTCAAGGTTCCATTTTGAACTAGTATAGTAGCCAAAGTACCTTGGTGTCTAGACATCTCAGCTTCAATAACTGAACCTACAGCAGATCTATTAGGGTTAGAACGAATCTCTTCAGATAACTCAGCATCAGCAACAAGAATAATTTTTTCTAACAAGTCGTCTATGTTTAGAATTTTCAGAGCACTAATTTCAGAAGAAACTATGCTACCACCATACTTATCAACGATAATCTCATGCTCAGAAAGCTGACCATAGACTTTGTCTACATTAGCGCCCTCTTTATCGATTTTATTTACAGCGACAAGGAAAGGAACTTTACTCTCTTTGATATGTTGAATACATTCAATTGTTTGTTGGTTAACACCATCATCAGCAGCAACGATTAGGATTACTATATCCGTAATATTAGCTCCTCTTCGTCTCATTGAAGTAAAAGCTTCGTGACCAGGAGTATCTATAATAGTTACAATTCTTTCGTTATTATCGAAGTCTTTAGTGGTAACTTGGTAAGCACTAATGTGTTGAGTGATTCCACCAAATTCAGAATCAACGATTTTTTTCTGATAATTTCTTAAACAGTCTACTAGTGTAGTTTTACCGTGGTCAACGTGACCCATTATAGTAACAACTGGAGGTCTAGTGATTAGATTACCTTCAGTCTCATCTTCTTTAAGAGTGTCTGTTAGTTCTTCATTCTTAAGTGAATTCTCTTCATCAGTGGTAACTAGATAGTTTTGGGATTCTAAATATTCTACAATAAGATCTTTCTCTAAGATATCATTTACAGTTTTAATGATTTTCTTCATGAAGAAGTAAGTAATAATCTGTGTTTCAGGGATATCAATTTTGTGAGAAAGCTCCCTTACTGTCATTGAGTTACTAACATTGAATAGTTTTGGTTCATCATCTTGAACAACTTCAGCTTTAGGCTTAGATTTTTTGAGTCTAGCTTCTTGAGGGCTGACAGGTTTTTTGGTTCTGCCAAGTCCTTTCTTACCCTGAACTCTTAAAGTTGGAGCAGCAACTCTATATGGTTGTTGAGGCTTATTCTGAGCTGGGTTTAAAGATAAAGATTTTACATTCTGAATATCGCCAATAGACTTAGTAGCTCTAGATTCAACAGTATTCTTAGGAGCCATTGTTTTGTTGTTAGCTTTAACAGACTTAACTAGATCGTTGATAGCTTCATCTGTTTCGGATAACTCAGGTGCTTCTTCTTCTAAAACTGCTTCTGCGCTCATTTCTTCTTCAGCTTCTTCTATAGCAGCTTCAACTGGATCTATTGCTGTTTCTTCAGTACTTGTTTCAGAGCTAGTTTCACTTTCAGTAGGGCTAGAAGATGATTCAACTTCTTTCGTTTCTTCACTAGCTTCAGTTTCGTCTTTTGCTTCCTCTGCGTTTTCATCAACAGGAGCTGAGATTCTTCTAACGATTTTTAGTTTACGTTTAGGTGCAGCAGCTGGAGATTCACTAGCTAAGCTTGCTTTAGCACTAGAGCTAGATGAACTACTACTAGAACCATATTCTCCAACTATGGAGTCAATATCGATTTCTTTTAAAAGATTTTCTGCTACATTAGCTTCGATACTGCTAGAAGCTGTCTTAGGATAGGAGCCGAATCTCGGAGCTGACTCAAGAATTCTTCTGGTGATTTCTGTTTGAATCTTTTTCTGGGCTTTAGCGTCAACCACTGATTCAGGTACAGATTCCCTCGCCAAGTCATAGATTCTTATTTTGTCTTTTGCTACCATTAATCTCCTTCTTAAGTAGTAATCATTTCATAAATCCCTTTAAATCTCTTGTTTTTTTGAATTTTCTTTATACATTCATCATTTTTACAGACATAAACTGACTTGCCAAAAGTCTTTTTATCAGGATTTAAGATCAAAGTTTTGGATTTGTATTCGGTCATTATACGGTGCATGCTATTTCTATCTTTCTGGATTCTGCATGCGATACAAAACCTTAAAACCTCTTTCATAAATTATACGTGTTCTTCGACTTCCTCCTCCTCTTGCTCTGAGTCAGCGTCGTCATCTTGCGCTTGAACGTTAATCTCTGTGGCTTTAATATCGATTTTCCAACCAGTCAGTCTTGCAGCCATTCTTACGTTCTGACCGCCTCTACCGATAGCTAAACTCAATTGGTCTGGAGCTACAGTAACTTCAGCTCTCTTCTCTTTACCATCGTCGAATAATGCAACAGTAAGAACTTGAGCTGGACTTAAAGCACTAGAGATAAAGTTAACAGGATCTTCAGAGAAGCGAACTATGTCAATTTTCTCATTCTTAAGTTCTGAAAGTATGTTTTGGATTCTTGAACCTCTAGAGCCGATACAAGCTCCAACTGGATCAACGTCATCATTAACTGATGCAACAGCGATCTTCGTTCTTTGACCAGCTTCACGAGCTATAGCTCTAACTTCTACAGTTTTATCTTCGATCTCTGGAACTTCAATCTCAAATAACTCTTTAACTAAGTTTTCATGAGTATGAGAAGCGATAATGATAGGAACTTTTCTATCTTCTTTATATTCAAGTATAAGAACTCTAATTCTTGAACCAACTTTGTAAGTTTCTCTAGGTAATTGGAATTTAAGAGGTATATGAGCTGTGAAGTTACCTAGGTCAACAACAACATTAGGTTGTCCTGAGATAGTGTACTCAATTCTTTTGATAATACCAGCCATAGTATTACCTTGTCTTTCCTTAAATTCATCTCTCAGATTAGATTTCTCAGCTTCTCTAATTCTCTGAGTCATAATTTGCTTCGCTGTAGTGGCAGCAATTCTACCAAATTCAGCAAAGTCATCAGGAGTAACATCGAGTTCAAGGACTTCACCTTCAACCACATCAGGGATATACTCTTGTGCTTCAGCAAGTGAAATCTCTCTAGAAGAGTCTTGCATATTAGCAACTACAGTCTTAGGAGCGAAAATTCCAATCTCACCAGTATCTTCTTCGTAGACAACCTGAACTGTATCTTGGTTAGTAAGTCCCATTTTCTTCTTGTAAGCACCACCCACTGCATCGCAGATAGCCTTAATAAAGGTCTGCTTAGGGATGTTCTTTTCTAATTCAAGTTGCTCCGCTGCTTCTACTAGATTTTTACCGATATTGTACATTTTTCTGTATCTTCCCAAAAAAAAATGAGACCGAGGCCTCACCGAGAAAACTATCCTACATTTACTATTATATCCAATTTTGCTCTTATATAACAAAAACCATTAAAATAGTTTTTGTTGAAACTTGTGATATTATCTTGTATCGTTGCCGTGGGTTTATGTGTATAAAAAGACGATAAGTAATCAAAATATATGAAAGCTAGTCAAATTCCGGAAAGACTTTTAGGCTTATTAGGGGCGTCTTTAGCCTTAACTTCTTGTCCTCATGAAAAGATTGGGGTAAATTTAAGCAAGCAAGAAGTTCAAAATTTAAAGCCTGGGCAAGAAGTTGTTGAATACAATGAGCGGGTTACTAAAGAGTTAGGCTTGGAAGATTGCCCTAATGTGAAGTTGCTGAAATATGAGAATGGAGCTATAGTTAGACCAGGTAACGGAAATTGGATTCTTGCTTGTGAACTTTCAAAACAAGAAAAAAGAAATCAAGGTGAGAGTATATCTATACCAGAAAATAGTGATTCTTTTTTTGGGAAAACCTATTCTGATTTATTAATGGATAATTTTATTAATCAAGCCTCAACTCGTGATCTTCCAGATTTACAATCTGATTTGACTAAATTTTTGAATAAAGACTGCCCTAGCAGTAAATTTATCAGCCCTGCTTCACTTTATTCCTGTCCCTTTAATAATTCAACTGGTGATTTACAAAGTAATAATCTGAATGCTTCTACATTAAATACTAATAATTTCTTAAATGATCATGTTATTAATGACGATTCCACATGTATAAATCCAGATATACTGACAGACCTTCATAAGCGTTGTTTATAAAATAAGCTAAAGCTTATCTTCTTCTATCACCTAAGATCCTCAAAAGGTAAATAAATAAATTAATGAAGTCTAGATATAACTTCAAAGCTCCAAGTACAGCATAGTTAGGATTGTATCCATGGTTTTGACCAATCTTCTTAATAGCCTGCATATCATAAGCAGTAAGTCCGACGAAAAGAAAAACACCAGCGTAGTTAATAAGACTAGCAAGTCCAGTGCTATGCAAGAACATATTCAGAACTGAAGCTATGATTAAGCCAATTAGTCCCATGAATAACATGCTACCTAAACCAGATAAGTCTTTTTTAGTTGTCGCGCCATAGAGTGCAGTGACACCAAAGGTTACGGCTGCTACGCAGAAGGTCGAGAATATAGATTGTGAAGTATAGACTAAGAAAACTGAGCTGAAAAGCACACCATTCAAGCCTGCATAGATAAAAAAGTTAGCAGCTGCAGCAGCTGGGGACATTTTGTGCATATTTGCACTGAGATTCCAGACCAAAGCGAAAGTACCTATGCCGAGTAGAATCATAATCATCATATTCGAGTAAATAGCTTTAATAATGACTGGATTGCTGGCTACTAGAAAGGCAATTACTCCAGTGCTTAGTAAACCCATAAACATCCATGAGAAGACCTTGGATATGAAGCTCTGTTCTTTAATCTGAAAGCCAGAGTCGTATCTATCATCAGGATTAGATAAATCAAAAGAATAATCACTCATATTTATAATTCTAGCAAATGATTCGATTTTAAAAGCTTTGTAAATACTGTGGAAAAGCTTAAATTTGTTGGATATTTATATTTTCTTCACTATTAGTATTAACAAATTTGGGTTATATGTATTATTATCTTGCGTGTATAAGGTTTTGGTAACTACTCAGGTAAATTGAAAATTAGCAGCAAATATGTTTTGGCAAGCTAGAATAGCAGATTGTCCTAATCT